>JAYTQP010000427.1:0-3108 GCA_043746675.1 Rhodospirillales bacterium
CAGAATTGCCAAAGCGTGAAGCCCACCCCCTTGGAACCGGGCACGGAAAGGCCGAACATGGAAGCGGGAGGTGGTGCCATGAACCAGATCGCTGCGCAGACCGAAGCTGTTCTGTTGCGCCAGGACAATGCCGGCGTTGCCACGCTCACGCTCAACCGTCCGCAGGCGCGCAATGCGCTGTCGGTCGGGCTGATGTCGGCGCTCGAACATGCGATCGAGGAAATCGGCCACGACAAATCCGTCCGCGTGGTGGTGATCGCCGGCAATGGGCCGGCGTTCTGCGCCGGGCATGATCTGCGGGAAATGCGCGCCAAGCCTGGCCGCACCGAATATACCTCCCTGTTCAGCCAATGCGCCCGGCTGATGCTGGCGATCGTGCATCTGCCCAAGCCGGTGATTGCCCGCGTTCATGGCGTCGCCACCGCCGCCGGCTGCCAGTTGGTGGCAAGCTGCGATCTGGCGGTGGCCGCCGAGACCGCCCGCTTCGCCACGCCGGGGGTGAATATCGGCCTGTTCTGTTCTACCCCGATGGTGGCGCTGTCGCGCAACGTGGGGCGCAAGCAGGCGATGGAAATGCTGTTGACCGGCGCGCTGATGCCGGCGCGGGAAGCGCGCGCGATCGGCCTGGTCAACCGTGTGGTGCCGGATACCGACCTGATCGCGGAAACCGATACGCTGGCGGCCGCGATTGCCGCCAAAAGTCCGCTCACCCTGGCGATCGGCAAGGCGGCTTTCTATCGCCAGGCCGATATGAAGCTGGAAGACGCCTACCGTTACGCCGCCGAGGTGATGACCCACAACATGATGGCGCGCGACGCCGAGGAGGGCATCGACGCCTTCCTACAAAAGCGCCCGCCGAGCTGGACAGGAACCTGACGATGAAAAATTTCGATCGCACCACCCAGGATATCGGCAACATCGTCGAATTCGGCCATGTCAACGTGCGGGTGCCGGACCAGCGGCTGGCCATCCTGTTCTATGTCGCCGGCCTCGGCCTGACCCGCGACCCCTATCTGGTGGTCGGTGTGGACAATGCCTGGATTAATGTCGGCACCTGCCAGTTCCATCTGCCGGTTGGCGAGACGCAGGCGCTGCGCGGCGTGATCGGGTTGGTGCTGCCCGACCGCGATGCGCTGATGGCACGGCTGGATGCGGTCGCGCCAAGGCTGGCGGAGACGAAATTCGCCTATGCGCGCGGCAATGACGGGGTGGATGTCACCTGCCCCTGGGGCAATCGCATTCGTGTGCATGCGCCGGACGCCGCAAGGTTCGGCCCGATCACGCTCGGCATGCCCTATGTTGAAATCGAAACATCGCCGGGCACGGTGGATGGCATTGCCCGTTTCTACCGCGAAATGCTGCTGTCGCCGGCCAGGGCGGGCAGCGATGCGCAGGGCCGTTACGCCAACATCCCGATCGGCCGCGGCGAGAGCCTGATTTTCCGCGAAACCGTGCGCGACCTGCCGGCCTATGACGGGCATCACGTGCAGATCGCGCTGGCCAATTTTTCCGGCCCGCACGCGCTGCTGCTGAAAGCCGGCCTGATCACCGAGGAAAGCAACGACGCCCAATATCGTTTCCAGGACATCACCGACCCCGACACCGGCCGAGTGCTGTGCACCATCGAACACGAGGTCCGCTCGATGCGTCATCCGATGTATGCCCGCGCCTTGATCAACCGCAATCCGGCCCAGACCAACAACGCCTACGCCCCCGGCCAGGAAAATGCGATCTGGTCGATGGCGCCGGCCTAAGTCATAAAAAGTTTTTGCTTCTTTTTCCAAAAAGAAGCGCTTGCTTAAATCTCTAGTTAACGACGGACCATGCAAAATGCGTCATCGCCTAATCGCCCTTCTGACGGCCATTGCTTTAGTCCTGCCCGCCTCCGCGATGGCCAAGCAGGCGCCTTCGGAGCTTGCTGATCTGGTGGAAAGGCTGCTGCCGGCGGTGGTGAATGTCATCAATGTCAGCTACGTGCCGGCTGACGAAAAAGTGCCGGACGGGCCGCTGAAGAAAAAGCTCAGCTATGGTTCCGGTTTCGTGATCGATCCGAAAGGTCTGATCGCCACCAACCGCCATGTCACCGAGCATGGCAGCGAATATTTCATTACCTTTTCCAACGGACGCCGCCTGCGTGCCGATCTGGTCGCCCAGGCGGTCGGCATCGATCTGGCGCTGCTGAAGGCGCGCACCACGCAACCGCTGCCCACGGTCAAGATCGGCACCAGCGTCGGGCTGCGGCGCGGTGATGCGGTGATCGCGATCGGCAATCCGCTCGGCTATAGTTCCTCGGTTTCAACCGGCATCATCAGCGCGCTCAACCGCGATCTCGGCATGGGCAGGTTCGATCATTTCCTGCAGACCGATGCCGAGATCAACCAGGGCAATTCCGGCGGCCCGCTGTTCAATGCTGCCGGCGAAGTGGTTGGCATCAACTCCGCCATTCTGACCGTTGCGGGATCGACCGGATCGGTCGGCATCGGCTTCGCCATCCCGATCGACGATGCGCGGATGCTGGGCGCGCAAATTGAAAAATACGGCCGCCCCCGCCCGGCCTGGCTGGGCGCCGTTCTGCAACCGCTGACCGCCGATCTGGCGGACAGTCTTGTCCTGCCCGGCCCGTGGGGCGCCATCGTTACCGCGATCGAGCCGAACAGTCCGGCGCTGGCGGCCAAATTGCAGGTGGGGGACGTGATCCTCGGCCTGGACGGCGTGGACCTGAGCGACCAGCGCGCGGTCTACCGCGCGATCATCGCGCATGACATCGGCGCGACCGTTCATGTCAACGTCTGGCGCGATGGTGCCCGTGCCAGCGTTGCCGCGGTGCTGGGCGAATACCCCGATGCCCACACGCTGGACCCGTTCGTGAACGCGCCGCCCGGCCGGCCGGTGCCGAAACCCACCGCCGATCTTGGCATGAGCCTTGCCGTCGATCCGAAGGGCGTGGTGGTGGCAGCCGTCGCCCCGGGGGGAGTGGCGGACGACGAGCATATCGCGCCGGGCGAGGTTATCGCCATGGTGCAGGGCGACGCGGTGAAAACCCCGGCCGAGGTGCAGCAGCATCTGGATGCGCTGCGGGCCCGCGATGTGGCGACGACGCGGGTGCTG
>JAYTQP010000428.1:0-3172 GCA_043746675.1 Rhodospirillales bacterium
CTCCAGGGCCAGAAAAATGCTCGAAATCAAGAACCTGACTACCGAAATCGACAACAAGGAGATTCTCAAAGGCATCGACCTTGTCGTTCCCGATGGCGAAATCCATGCCATCATGGGCCCCAACGGCTCAGGCAAATCCACGCTGTCCTACGTGCTGTCCGGCCGCGACGGATATGAGGCCACCGGCGGCAGCGCGACGTTCGACGGTCATGATCTGCTGGCGATGGAACCGGAAGCCCGTGCCGCCGCCGGACTGTTTCTGGCCTTTCAGTATCCGGTCGAACTGCCCGGGGTGAACAACGCCAACTTCCTGCGCACCGCCCTGAACGCACAGCGCCGCGCGCGGGGCGAGGCGGAACTCGATGCGGTCGCCTTTCTCAAACTGTCCCGCGCGGCGGCCAAGCGGCTGTCGATGCCGGACGATATGCTGAAGCGCAACGTCAATGTCGGGTTTTCTGGCGGCGAGAAAAAGCGCAATGAAGTGCTGCAAATGGCGGTGCTGCAACCGAAGCTGGCGATCCTGGACGAAACTGATTCCGGCCTGGACATCGATGCGCTGAAAATAGTCGCCGACGGCGTCAACGCGCAGCGCAGCCCGAATTTTTCCGCCTTGGTGATTACCCACTACCAGCGCCTGCTCGACTATATCGTGCCGGATCGCGTGCATGTGCTGGCCGGTGGTCGCATCATCCGTTCCGGCGGTCCGGAACTGGCGCATCTGCTGGAAGCTGAGGGTTATGCTTCCGTCGTGGCCGAAGCGGCATGAACATGCCGGTGTCACCGAGTTCGTTGCAGTCCAGCGCCCAGGCTTATCTGGCGCGTTACGATCGGCTGAAATCCGATCTGCCCGGAGAGGCGACCATCCGCGCCCGTGCCGCCGCGCTTTTTGCCCAGACCGGGTTCCCCGGCCCGCGCGAAGAAGAATGGCGCTACACGCCGCTGCGTTCGCTCGCCGAGCTTCCGCTGCATGCCCCGATTGCGCCGTGCGATGTCGGCAGTCTGATCGCCCGTTTGCCGGCCATCGTCGCACCCCGGCTGGTGTTCGTGGATGGAAAATTCCAGGCCGAGCTGTCGGATTTCAACCAGCCGGTGACCACTGGCGCGCCGGCCTACGGACGCATCGCGCAGCCCGATGCGCATAAACTCGTCGCGCTCAATACCATGCTGGCCGAGGACGGCGTGGCGCTCAGCGTGCCCGCCGGGGTCGATGCCGGCACCTTGCTGCTGGTCAGTCTGGGCAGCGGCCAGGCCAGCAGTTTTCATCCGCGCCACTCCATCATCCTCGGCGCCGGCGCTCGGCTAACCCTGATCGACATCGCCCTTGGCGACGGCATCTACCTCAACAATCCCGTTCTGAGCGCCACGGTCGCTGTTGACGCCACGTTGGTCCATTTGCGCATGCAGCAGGATGCCGCCACCGCGTTCCATCTTTCCACCGTCTATGCCGAAGTTGCCGCCGGTGGCATCTATGACAGCTTTGCTCTTACCACCGGCGCCCGGCTGGCGCGGATGGAAGTGCATGCCAGCCTGAACGGCCCGACTGCCGCGGCGCATCTGAACGCAGCGCAGCTGCTCGGTGGCAACCAGCATGCGGACTTTACCACGGTGGTCCGGCACGCCGCCCCCAACACCGCCAGCCGCCAGACGGTCAAGAACGTGCTCACCGGAAAGTCCCGTGGCGTGTTTCAGGGCAAGATCGAGGTTCTGCGGATTGCCCAGAAAACCGACGGCTACCAGATGAACCAGGCCCTGCTGCTGTCGCCGGATGCGGAAATGGACTGCAAGCCGCAGCTGGAAATCTACGCCGACGATGTCAAATGCAGCCATGGCGCCACCATCGGCGAACTGGATGGCGAACAATTATTCTACCTCCGCAGCCGCGGCATTCCCGAAGCAGGCGCGCGCAGCATTCTGGTCCGCGCCTTTCTGTCTGAGGCGCTTGACCCGATCGCCCATGTCGGCGGGCGCGCGGCGATGGAAGCGGCCATCGAAACCTGGTGGGAAGGCCCGAGATTATGAACGACGCTGTGACGAACGGGGTTTTCGACAGCAGCCGCATCCGCGCCGATTTTCCGATATTGTCGGAAACCGTCCGCGGCAAGCCGCTGGTTTTCCTGGACAGCGCGGCATCGGCGCAAAAGCCACGCGCGGTGATCGATGCCATGGTGCATGCCATGGAACACCAATATGCCAACATCCATCGCGGCCTGCATTGGATGAGCGAACGCACCACCGACGCGTATGAAGCTACCCGCGATGCCGCTGCCGCGCTGCTGAATGCGCGCGACCGGCATGAAATCGTCTTTGTGCGCAACAGCACCGAGGCGCTGAACTTGGTCGCCCACAGCTATGGGCGCGGTATCATGCGGCCGGGGCAGGCGGTGGTGATCTCCGCGATGGAGCATCATTCCAACATCGTGCCCTGGCAGATGTTGCGCGATGCGCATGGGATCGAACTGCGGATTGCCCCGATCACGGACGCTGGCGAACTGGATTTCCCCGCCTTCGAGGGGTTGCTCGAAGATGGCCGTGTCGGGCTGGTTTCGATTACCCATATGTCCAATGTGCTTGGCACCTACACGCCCGCCGAACGCATCGCTCGGATTGCCCACGCCCACGGCGCCAAGGTGATGTTCGACGGCAGCCAGGCGATCGTGCATCGCCGCATCGACGTGCAGGCGATCGGTGCCGATTTCTACTGCTTCACCGGCCACAAGCTGTATGGCCCCACCGGCATCGGCGTGCTGTGGGCGCGGCGCGAATTGCTCGATGCGATGCCGCCTTTCATGGGCGGCGGCGACATGATTTCCTCGGTTACGAACGAACGCAGCACCTGGGCTGAAGTGCCGCACAAGTTTGAAGCTGGCACGCCGGCGATCATCGAAGGCATTGGCCTGAAGGCGGCGATCGATTACGTCCAGGCGGTCGGCTATAGCGCCATTGCCGCGCATGAAGCGGCTTTGACCGACCACGCCTTGGCCCGCCTGTCCGCCATCGAGGGCATTACCATCATCGGCCGCGCGCAGGATCGCGGTGGCGTGGTGTCCTTCACGTTGGATCGCGCCCATGCCCACGATATCGCCACCTTGCTGGACCGCCAGGGCATCGCCGTGCGTGCCGGCCATCACTGCGCCGAACCGCTGATGCGCCGGCTCGGGCTGGACAGCACGGC
>JAYTQP010000429.1:0-1627 GCA_043746675.1 Rhodospirillales bacterium
TGCCGACATGGAACCGGCTTTGGTGGCGCTGGTCGATCGGTTGCTGGACCGGATCGCCGAACTTGGCCGCTTCGACCTGATTGCCGATTTCGCCGCCGCCATTCCGATCGACGTGATCGGCAACCTTCTGGCGATCCCCGCCGACGCCCGCGCGCCCTTGCGGGACTGGTCGCTGGCCATCCTCGGCGCGCTGGAACCCACCCTGACCCCGGCAATGCACGCCGCCGGCAACGCCGCCGTCACCGATTTCCTGGCCTATCTGCGGCTTCTGGTGGCCGACCGCCGCCGCCATCCCGGCGACCCGACGCGAGACCTGCTGACCCGGCTGATCCAGGGTGAACCCGATGGCGGCAGGCTGGAGGAGGACGAGCTTTTGCAGAACTGCATCTTCATCCTCAACGCCGGACATGAAACCACCACCAACTTGATCGGCAATACGCTGGTCACCCTGGCCGATGAGCCCGACATCGGGCGCCGGCTGAACGCCGAACCCGACCTGATGAAACCGGCGATCGAGGAATTCCTGCGCTACGAAAGCCCGGTGCAACTGGGCAACCGGATGACCATGGCGGACAGCGAAATCGCCAGCGTGCCAATCGCCGCCGGCACCCCGATCACGCTCTGCATCGGCGCCGCCAACCGCGATCCGGCGGCCTTTCCGAACCCCGACCGGCTGGCGATCGACCGCTGGCCGAACCGGCAACTGGCGTTTGCGTTCGGCATCCACCAATGCGTCGGGCTGGCGGTGGCCCGGCTTGAAGGCAGCGTGGCGATCGGGCGGTTTTTGCGGCGCTTCCCGAACTACCGGCTCGATGGACCAATGCTGCGCGCCCAGCGGGCCCGGTTTCGCGGGTTTCTGTCGGTGGCCGCGACCACCTCGTAACACCGCCTGGACATCGTTGGTCAAGCTTGACCAACGGCGGACAATAGCGTATAAAACCAGTCCATCAAATCCAGGTTCGCGCAATGGACACGCTCAACCTCTACGAGGCCAAAACCCAGCTTTCCCACCTCGTCGATCGTGCCGCGGCGGGGGAAGAAATCATCATCGCCAAGGCCGGCCGGCCAATGGCCCGCCTGGTGCCGCTGGCCGCGCCGGTCGCGGCCGTGCAGTTCGGCAGCCTGGCCGGACAGGGTTGGATCGGCGAGGATTTCGACGCCCCCTTGCCGCCCGACCTCCTGGCCGCGTTCAGCGGCGAGACGGCGTGAGGCTGCTGCTCGACAGCCATATTTTTATCTGGGCGACGATGGCGCCGGACAGATTGCCGGCCGGGTTGCGAAATATCCTCGCCGACCCCAGCCACACCCGCTTCCTCAGTGCCGCCAGCGTCTGGGAAATCGCGATCAAAACCGAAGCCGGCCGGCTGCGCTTTCCGATGGACCGGCTGGAGGCCGCCCAGGCTGCGCTGCAGACCATCGCCCTGCCGATCCGCCATGCCCACGCGATTGCCGCCGGGCGCCTGCCGCGCCACCACGCCGATCCGTTCGACCGGATGCTGGTCGCCCAGGCGCACATCGAGAGCCTGATCCTGGTGAGCATGGATGCCGCTCTCGCGCGCTACGATGTGCCCCAACTGCGCCTGTAGCGGCCGGTTCGGCGATCGTTCTAGCCGATCGCTCGTTGGGC
>JAYTQP010000430.1:0-4842 GCA_043746675.1 Rhodospirillales bacterium
GCCGACCGGGTAGACGACATGCCGCGCACTTTCTCCGGTGGCATGCTGCAACGGTTGCAAATCGCCCGCACGTTGGTAACCCATCCGCGGCTGGTGTTCATGGATGAACCCACCGGCGGGCTGGATGTTTCGGTGCAGGCGCGCCTGCTCGACCTGATCCGCAGCCTGGTCACAAGGCTCAACATCGCCGCCGTGCTGGTCACCCACGATCTGGCGGTGGCAAGGCTGCTCGCCCATCGGATCGTGGTGATGCAGCGCGGCGTGGTGGTGGAAACCGGCCTGACCGATCAGGTGCTGGACGATCCCCAGCACGCCTACACCCAGCTTCTGGTCAGTTCGGTGCTGCAAGCATGACCATCCCCCCTGAAATCACGATGGTGCAAACCGCCGGCCTCGGCAAAAACTTCACCCTGCATCTGCGCGGCGGGCTGACCATCCCGGTGCTCGACGGGGTGGATTTCCACGTCGCCGCCGGCGAATGCGTGGCCCTGGTCGGCCCGTCCGGCGCCGGCAAAACCACCTTGCTGCGCAGCCTCTACGGCAATTACCGCGCCGACATCGGCAGCATTCGCGTACGCCACCGCGACGCGATGGTGGAAATCGCCCGCGCCGCGCCGCGCACGGTGGTACAAATCCGCCAGGAAAGCCTGGGCTATGTCAGCCAGTTCCTGCGCGTGGTGCCCCGCGTGCCGGCGCTGGAAATCGTCGCCGAAGCCGCCCGCTTGGTGTCGCCGGAAGCAGCCCGCGATCAGGCCGCCGCCCTGCTGCTGCGCCTCAACATCCCGCGCCGCCTGCACGCGCTGCCGCCGGCAACCTTTTCCGGCGGCGAACAGCAGCGCATCAACCTGGCGCGCGGCTTCATCGGCCGCCACCCGATCCTGCTGCTGGACGAACCCACCGCCAGCCTGGACGCCGGCAACCGCGACATCGTGATCGGCATGATCCTCGAAGCCAAGGCGGCCGGGATTGCCATCGTCGGCATTTTCCACGATGCCTCCAGCCGCGATCGGGTTGCCGATCGCACCCATTTCGTCGCCCCGTTGCAGGATGCCGCATGACCGATCTCGTTCTGACCAACGCCCGCCTGGTGCTGCCGGACCAGGTGCTGGCCGGCTCGCTGCACATCCGCAACGGACAGATCGCCGAAATCTCCGCCGGCCACAGCACGCTTGCCGGCGCGATCGACCTCGACGGCGATTATCTGATGCCGGGCGTGGTCGATGTCCACACCGACAATCTGGAACGCCAGGTGCAGCCGCGCATCTCCGCCCGCTGGCCGTCGCGCTCCGCCATGGTCGCGCATGATGCGCAATGCGCCGCCGCTGGCGTCACCACGGTGCTCGATGCGCTCTGCCTCGGCGATCTCGGCTTCGACGGCGAGCGCATCAAAACCTTCCGCGATGCGGTGATCGACCTCGACGTGATGGTTGCCAGCGGGCTGCTGAAAAGCGATCACTTCCTGCATCTGCGCTGCGAAATGCCAGCCACCGACACGATCGAACTGTTCGAGCCGGTCGCCGACCATCCGCTGGTGCGGATGATCAGCCTGATGGACCATTCGCCCGGGGTGGGCCAGTACGCCAACCTCGACGCCTACCGCACGATGCGCGTGCGCAACGGCATGACCGAAGCCGAGGTGGAAGCGCGGATCGAACTGCTGCTGGCCCAGCGCGCCCGCATGCGCGGCCCGAACCGGGCGATCATCCTCGCCCGCGCCGCCGGGCTGAACGTGACATTGGCCAGCCACGACGACCGCACCGAAGCGGAAATCGCCGAAAACTATGCCGACGGGATCAGGATTTCCGAATTTCCGGTCACCCTCGAAGCCGCCCAGGCGGCCCGCGCGCACGGCATGGAAACCATCGCCGGGGCGCCCAACATCGTGCGCGGCGGCAGCCATTCCGGCAACGTGCGCGCCGCGGACCTGATCCGCGCCGGCGTGATCGACGCGCTGGCCAGCGACTATGTGCCGGCCGCCCTGGTGGAAGCCGCCTTCCTCGCTGTGGACCAGACCGGCATCAGCCTGCCGGATGCCGTTGCCTTGGTCACCGACAAGCCGGCCCGGATGGCGCGGCTGCCGGATCGCGGGCGGCTCGCACCAGGGCTGCGCGCCGATCTGGTGCGGGTGCGCCGCCTCGGCGATCTGGCGGTGGCGCGCCAGGTGTGGCGAAACGGCGAGCGCGTCGCCTGATGGCGGCCCGCTTCGCGCTCTATTACGCCCCCGCGATCGACGATCCGCTGCACCAGGCCGCCGCCGACTGGCTCGGGCGCGACGCCGACAGCAACGCGCCCCGCCGCCAGCCCGCGCTGCCCGATATCGCCGCGATCACCGCGGACCCGCGCAAATATGGCTTTCACGCCACCCTCAAGCCGCCAATGCGGCTGCGCGCCGGGACAGGCTGGGACGATCTGCTGGCAGTCACCCAGGCGATTGCCGAAAGCGTGCCGGCCTTCGATCTGCCGCCGCTCGCAGTGCAGGATTTGCGCGGCTTCCTGGCGCTGCGGGAAACCGCGCCCAGCCCGGAACTACAGGCGTTGGCCGACATCTGCGTCGCCGGCGCCGATGCGCTGCGCGATCCGCCCGATGATGCCGAAATCGCCCGCCGCCAAAACGGCCGGCTGACGGCGGCCGAGGACAGCAACCTGCGCCGCTGGGGCTACCCCTACGCCTTCGCCACCTGGTTTTTCCATATGACGCTGACAAGGCGCCTGACCCCGGCCGAGATGGCGGCGATCCGCCCCGCCGTCGAAGCCCATTTCGCCGCCGCTTTGGCCCAACCACGGCGGATCAGCGACATCTGCCTGTTCAGCCAAGCCACGCCGGACGCATCGTTCGTGATCGCCGCCCGGGTGCCTTTGGCGGGTTAAAAAACGCTGATCCCGGCCGCCTCCAGCACCAGCAGCAGGTTCAGCCCCAGCACCACCACCGCGGCCAAACCAGCCAGTATTTGCGTCACCCGACGCGCGACGAAAACCCCCATCACATCCGCCCGCGCGGTCAGCACCAGCAGGGCAATCATCGGCACCGGCAAGGTCAGGCTTAGCACGATCTGGCTCATCACCAGGGTTTCGGTGGCGTTGAAGCCAAGCGCCACCACCACGAAGGCCGGCGCCATCGTTACCGCGCGCCGCACCCATAGCGGAATGCGGATATGCACCAGATCCTGCATGATCCCCTGCCCGGCCAAGGTGCCGACCACCGAGCTCGACACGCCCGACGCCAGCACGGAGGCGAGGAAAACCACCGCCGCCGCCCCGCCCAGCAGCGGGGTCAAGGTGCGGTAGGCGTCACCGATCTCGGCGATATCGGGGTGGCTGGCGTGGAACGCCACCGCCGCCATCGTCAGCATCGCCATGTTGACCAGCCCGGCAACCCCCAGCGCGATCAGCACCTCGCGGTTGGAAAAGCCGAGCACGCGGCGCCGGTCGGCATCGTTGGCCACCGGCATGCGCTTGGCGATCAAGGCCGAGTGCAGATAAATCGCATGCGGCATCACGGTCGCGCCAACGATGCCAACCGCCAGCATCAGCGCGCCGCCATCGGGAAGCACCGGCACCACGCTGTCATGCGCGACCGCCAGCCAGTTCGGCGGCGCGATCAGCAATTCAATGACATAGGCAAGCCCGATCACCGCGACGAAACCGCCGATCACCAGTTCCAGCGGCCGAAACCCGCGCCCGTGCAGCATCAACAACCCGTAAGTGATGATGCCGGTGATCACCAGCCCCGGCATCAGCCCAATGCCAAACAGCAGCGACAGGCCGATGGCGGCGCCGAGAAATTCCGCCAGATCGGTCGCCATCGCTGCAATTTCGCTCGCCCCCCACATCGCCCAGACCAGCCGGCGCGGAAAATGCGTTCGGCAGAGGCTGGCCAGACTTGCCCCGGTCACGATGCCCAGCTTGGCCGATAGCGCCTGAAACAGCATGGCGATCAGATTGGCCAGCACCACCACCCATAGCAGGCTGGTGCCATATTTCGCCCCGGCCTGGATGTTGGTGGCATAGTTGCCGGGGTCCATATAGGCGATCGAGGCGATCACCGCCGGGCCGACAAACGGCAGAAACCCGCGCAAACCCCGCCGGGTGCCGGCCAGCGACGCCTGCCCGGCGCGCACGGTGCGCGCGGTCATGTCGCTCATCGGGCGCGCCCGCAGGCGGATACTGACCACATGGCGGAAAGTGTAGCCACGTCTACACTTCACAGTCAACGCTGCAGAATGTACTGCGCTGTTGATATTGTGCGGGCGCTTCGCCATGGTCGGCACAACCTCGCCGGAGTCCTCAGTGTCGCGCCCACCGGAGCCTGTTCCAGACCTGCCCACCGAACCGACCCAGGCGCGTCGGTTCGGCAAAACCCGCACGGCGCAATCAACCGCGCTGGCCGAGGATTATGCCGAGCTGATCGCCGATCTGCTGGCCAGCGCCGGGGAGGCACGGCCCACCGACATTGCTCGCCGCTTGGGCGTTTCGCACGCCACCGCGATCAAAACGATCGCCCGGCTGCGGCGCGAGGGATTAGCGACCTCCCGCCCCTATCGCGGCGTGTTCCTGACCGCGGATGGCGAAGCCTTGGCCGCGCGGGTAAAGGCGCGGCATCGGCTGGTGGTGAATTTACTCCTGGCAGTCGGCGTGCCGGCGGAAGCCGCCGAGCAGGATGCCGAGGGGCTGGAACATCACGTGTCCGACCTGACGCTTGCCGCCTTTTCCCGGTATTTGGCCGACAAAACGTAGGGCGGATGCAATCCGCCATCTCTGTAGCGATAACGGATTGCATCCGCCCTACAACCAGCCAATCGATTTCCGCAAAAACGCATAGCCGAGCGCGGTGAAATGGGCACG
>JAYTQP010000431.1:0-3338 GCA_043746675.1 Rhodospirillales bacterium
CCGCTGGTAATCCAGGTGTTGCCGCGGCTTGCAAACGGACAATGCGGGCAACTGTCGGGCGGCGGCGGCCCTCGCGACGCACCGCGATCTGCGCGACCAGCACCACCGCACCATCGGAAGCAGTGTCCAGCCGCTGCACATCCAGTTCCACCACCCGGTCGGCCTCGGTGGCGATGGCGCCGGATTCAGCAAACACACTCGCCGCCGGCAAGCGCTGTACCAGATCCTCGGCGAACACCCGTTCAAGCATGCGCCCGAGCGGCTCGGCCCAGCGATCGCTGTCCGACACCTCCAGCCTGTAGGCCGACGGGCTGCGCACGATCTCGGCCCGATCCAGATACGCCGCCAGCCCGACCCGACGCAGTTCGATCGCCAGCGGCGCGGTACGCTGGGCAGTACCAGCAACGAAGGCCAGGGTGAAATATTGCGGCGGAACCGACCCGCAACCACCCAGCAGCAAAGCAATTCCAATAATCATACGTGCTTTCATGGCTTTACCTCCCCCCGCCCGCGCAACAAGGCGTCGGGATGCGCATCGAGATAATCCGCCAACAGCCGCATCGACCGTGCAGCATCACCGATCTGGCCCAGCAGGCGGGTTACATCGCGCTCGAACGCCGAGTTGGCGCCATAGCCGCTATCTACCGACGCCACCAGGCCGTTGACCCGGTCGAGCGCAGTTTGCAGCCCTTGCGCCAGTTGCGGCAGTTTTTTCGCCGCCGGCCCGACCCCGGCTTGCAGGCTGCGCGCCATATCGCGGGTCGCCGCCAGGGCCTCGTTCAAGGTTTTCAGTGCATTCTGCAACGCGCCGCCGTTGGCCAGCCCGCTGGTGCCTTTCAAGGTTTCCGCCAGTCGGCTGCCGATCGCCTCGAGCGGCAGCGCGTTGAGCTTGGCGACGAAGCTGCCCGCCGCGGTCACGATCGCGTCGATGCCGCCGGATCGGCCGGGCAGCACGATAGTGTCGCCGTCCGACACCACGGTGAACGGCGGCGCGTGCGGCACGAACCCCATCGTCAGCACTTGCTGGCCGGTGAGGTAGTTGGCGGTGGTCAGTTCCATCCGCAGGCCGCGCGCCACCAGCCGGCGGGCGACCTCCAGCGGCGCGGTATCCAGCGATTTGCCTGCCCCCATCGGCGCCATCCTTTCCGGCTGCACCTCGAAGCGAACCGTCACCCCCGAACTGGCGCCGGTCGTGTCGAAATCCAGTTGCACATCCGTCACGGTGCCGATCTGGATGCCGTAAAGCTCCACCGGCGCGCCCACCGCCAGCCCGCGCACGCTGCCGTCAAACCGCGTCAGCAGTTTGATCCGCCCGCGATAGCCGGACGCCAATGCGGTCGCCTCATCGTTGTAAAGCGGGAACGACAGCGCGGGGTCCGGCGGCGGGCCATCGCGATATCCCGCAGGTGTATCGAAGGCGACACCACCGTTCAGCAGCGCCATTAGGCTGTTCAGCTTCAGCCGCACGCCCTGCGCGCCAAGGTCGAGCGACACCCCGGACGCGTTCCAGAACCGTGTCCCGCGCCGCACCATGGCATCGTACGGCGCCCGCACGAACACCTGAATAACCACGCCCTGATCGTCCGGGCGCAGGTTGTAGCTCAGCACTTCGCCGGCCGGGATGTCGCGGAAGAACAGCGGCGAACCGCTCGACAGCGACCCGATCCGGTCGCTGCGCAAGGTGAAGGTATGCCCCGGTTCATCGGACCGCACCGCCGGCGGGTCGTCCAGTCCGGTGAAATTCAGCTTGGCTGCGCTGCCGCGCTTGCTGCCCGGATCGAGCTCGATATAAGCGCCTGATACCAGCGTATTCAGCCCGGAAATCGTTCTGGCGGTCACCCGCGGCCGCACCACCCACAGCCTGGTCTGATCGGTCAAAAGCGGCTCGGCTTCGCGCCGCATGCGCACCTGCACCTGCACATGCGCCAGATCGTCGGTCAGGTTGATCCGTTCGACCACCCCCAGTTCGACCGCGCGATGCGTCACCTTGGTCTGCCCGGCCAGCAAACCCTCGGCCGTGTTCCAGACGATGGTGATCGTCGGGCCACGCTCGTGCAGTGCCTGCACGCCGAGATAGAGCGCCAGCAACAATGCCACCAACGGGATCAGCCAGATCAGGCGCAACCCGCGTGGCAGATGCACCTCCGCATGCGGATGATCTTCCGCCGGTCCGGTCATGCCGGTTGCACTTCTTCCGGCCGCATCGCGTCCCACATCAGGCGAGTATCGAACCGCATCGCCGCCAACATGGTCAGGATCACCACGCCGCAGAAACAAACCGCGCCCGGGCCGGGGGTGACGGTGGCAAGCGCACCCAGCCGGACCAAGGCGGTCAGGATCGAAATCATGAATACATCGATCATCGACCACCGACCGACCGCCTCGACGATCCGAAAGAGCAGGGTCCGTTCCGCCAGCCGGGACCGGGAATGAAGCCGCGTGCTAATCAGCAGGATAGACATGCCGACCAACTTTAACACCGGCACGGTGATGCTGGCAAAAAACACCAACGCCGCCAGCGGCCACATGCCGGAGCCCGCCAGTGCCAGCACGCCGCTGATGATGGTCTCGCTTTTTCCCTGGCCGAACGACACCAGATGCATCACCGGCAACAGGTTGGCCGGCAGATATAGCAGCGCCGCCGCCGCCAACAGGGCCGCACTTTGCGCCAGGCTATCCACCCGCCGCCGGTGCAGCATGGCGCCACAGCGTGTGCAGGCAACTCGGCCTGCCGCTGCCGGCAGCCGGCCGACCTGATGGCAGCATTCGCACCCCACCAGCCGCCCCGGCCCCGGTGGTGGCGGCATTGGCGGTGCCAACCGGTCCCACATCTCGGCATCATCCATGAAGCCGTCGGTTGCCGCCATCGCCAGCATCAGCCCGCCGAGCGCATAAAGCGCCGTGCCAACCTGAACCTGCGCGATGTCGATCAGCCTGGTGTAGGCAACGAAGGCGCCAAGCAGGAACACTTCCACCATCGACCACGGCGACAAACGCTCGACCCAGCGAAACACCGCTCGCAAATGCTGCGGCGGATGGGGCAGGCGGATGCCCAGCAATACATAGATGGTGGCCAGCAGCTTGATCAGCGGCGCGCCGATGGTGGTTGCCAGCACCACGGTCGCCATCGGCCAGGCACCCAGCGCGTTCAGTTCGGACGGGCCGCTGGTAAGCCCGGCCAAGCTGTCGCGCCCGCCGATGTCCAGCCCCATGAACGGTTCCAGCGCCGCGATGACGAACAATACCAACCCGGTCATCGCCATCGCCAGTGCGCGGCCATGCGGGTCCACCCGCCGCCGGCGCAGCACCGAATGGCAGCGCGGGCAGCGCGCGACGGC
>JAYTQP010000432.1:0-3710 GCA_043746675.1 Rhodospirillales bacterium
GCGATGCAGAGATCGATGCCGGACAGCACAAGGCGGTCGGCGGTGTAGCCGAAGCCGACATTTTCATAGCTGATATCGCCGCGCAGGGCGGTGACATTGCGGGCTGCCGGGCGATCGACGATATCGGGCGCGGTGTCCATCAATTCGGTATAGCGACGAAATCCGGCGATGCCCTTCGGGTAGCTTTCCAGCACGTTGTTGATTTTTTCGACCGGCCGGAAGAACACGCCCACCAGCAGCAGGAAGCCGATGAAATCGCCGTTCGAGAGGGTGCCGTGCAGCACCAGATAGCTGCCGGACAGCATCACCACCAACTGTGTCAGCCGCATGCTGAGGTAGTTCAACGACGAACTGGCCGCCATCAGCCGGTAGGCTTGCAGCTTGGTGGTGCGATATTGCGCGTTGTCCTCGGCGAAGCGGGCGCGCTCGTGATCTTCGTTGGCGAACGCCTGCACCACCCGCATGCCGCCAACATTTTCTTCCACCCGCACGTTGAACTGACCGACGCGGTTGAACAAAGCGCGGAAATTCCAGGTCATGCGGGTGCCGTAGCGGGTGGCGAGGAAGACGGTCGCCGGCACGATCAGCGCGGTGATGCCTGCCAGCATCGGGTTGACCAGCAGCATCAGCGCGAAGGCGCCGATGAAGGTCATCACCGCGATGAACATGTCTTCCGGCCCGTGATGGGCGACCTCGCCGATTTCTTCCAGGTCTTTCGTTACCCGCGCAACCAGGTGCCCGGTTTTGTGATTGTCGTAGAAACGAAACGATAATTTTTGCAAATGATCGAAGCTGCGCCGGCGCATTTCGGTTTCGATGTTGATGCCGAGCATATGGCCCCAATAGACCACCACCCCGTTCAGCGCGGTGTTGCCGATATAGACGATCAGCAGGCCGGCGGAGGCGAGCAGGATCAGGCCCCAATCCTGGCCCGGCAGCAGGTTGTTGACGAAGCCGCGCACCACCATGGGAAAGCCGAGTTCCAGCACGCCGGACAGCAGGGCGCAGCCGAAATCCAGCAGGAAGAGGGTGCGCCAGGGCGCGTAGTAACTGAAGAAGCGTCTGATCATGCGGTGCTTGTAGCAGACCCCCCCCCATCCGGCGACGCGACGGATGGGGGGCTTGTATGTCCGGCTTGTATTGCGAGCGCGGGCATTGCGACGACTGCAACTTCGGGGGACGTGGATTGCTTCGCAAGGGCTCGCAATGACCCGGGGTGGGGTTAGGCGAGTGCGGGGTAAAGGTCGTGCCAGTGTGGGTTTAATTGTTGGATCAAAGCGATTTTCTTTTTTCGCGATCCGCCTTTGATCTGTTTTTCGCGGAGAATTGCGGATTCCATTGTCGCGTGCAGTTCGTGCCAGACCAGCGTCTTGCATAAATATTTGGCGGTAAAGCCGAGGGTTGTGCCTTGTTGGTGCTGCCAGACGCGACTCACCAAATTGGCGGTGACGCCAGTGTAGAGTGTGCCGCTGTAGCCGCTTGCCATGATGTAGACGGCTGGCTGTTTCACGCCGTTGCCGTGGACTTAGCGGTTGGTCATTGCGAGCGCTTGGCGAAGCAATCCATCTCGGGCGAGGCCTGAGGGCGAAGTTGGATTGCTTCGCAAGGGCTCGCAATGACGTTAGAATTCATAGATTAAACCAATTCTTACTTCGTCAGCATCGCCAGAATCCGGTCCAGGTACGCATCCGCCATCGCTTCCAGCTCGGCATCCGTCCGGTCCTGCACCGGGTGGGGCACGAAGATGTAGGCGGGGTCGGTGCCCAGCGCCTTCGCTTGCACGGCGGCGGCGTCGATGAATTCGGTGGTGGCGACACCAACGACCGGAACGCCCCGCGCTTCAAGGTCTGCCATGTCATGCGTACAGCACGACGTGCAGCTCCCTCAATCGGCAAGGCCTTCGATGAGCAGATCCACCTCCGTGCCGATCTGCTGGCGCAGCGGGATTGGCGCCGGGCGGGTCATGGTGGGTTTCATGTAGCGTTTGACGCTGATACCGCGTTCGGTCAGCCGCACATCGAGGCGGTTGAGGAAAACATCGCCGCGCGGCTTGGAAATATCCAGCAGGCCGACGGTTTTGCCGTCCAGCCGGTCCGGCCGGGCCAGCCGTGGGCGGATCGCGGGACTTCGTTCGGCGGTCGGGTCGAGAAGGATGGTCATGGTTTAATCTCCTTGGTTACCGGGGCGCTGCCGCGCGCCCCGCTGGCGGACCATCCGCCGATGATGCCGGAAAACATGCCGGCGCCGCCGCCGGCGCGCACGATCAGCAGGCCGCCGGGGCGGAATTTATCGATCATCTGGCCGCGCGCGCTCTCCGCCAAGCCCTCGGCGATGCCGCGCGCGCCGGCCACCAGATCGTCGCCTGGCAGGCGGCACAAGATGGCCAGTTCCTCCAGCAGCCGCGCTTTGGTCCAGCCGGCGGCGTGGAAGGTGCGGGCGTGTTCGGGGCAGACCACCAGGACAGCGTCGCAGGATGGCGCCAGCTTAGGATGATGCACGGCGTTGAGGCATTCGGCGAAGGTGCGCGCCAGGCTTTCCGGGGTGCGGGATTTCTGATCCACCACGCCTTGCAGCCCGAAACCGGCAAAAACCGTTACCGCCGATTTGCCGGCGGGCACGCCGCGATCGGCGGCCAGGCTGGTCCAGGGCCCCACTGCGCCGGATTCGGCCTCCTCGTCCTCAGCGAAGCAGTAGGTGAGCTTGCCGGGATTGCCGAGGGTGGCGCGGTCCACTTCCTGCGGCCGGCCGCCGCCGATGTTGCGGATCACCAGTTGCAGGGCGCGGCCGATGGTGGCGTTGGCGCGGTTGCCTTGGCCGAGCGCGTTGCCGCGCGCATTCATACCGATCTGGCGGCGCACCGGGCCGTTCACGATCACGACCGGGCCGACATACATCGTGGTTGCCAGCACGCCGTGCATGGCGAAGGGTTCTTCCAGCACCGCTTCGACCGCGGCCAGCACCACCGGCAGATATTCCGGCTTGCAGCCGGCCATCACCGCGTTGATGGCGATTTTCTCCACCGTCGCCGGGGCGAGGTCGGGTGGCACCGCGCCGATCACTTCCTGCGGATCGCGGGCGGTGCCGGCCAGCATGCGCAGCACCCGTTCCGCCGTCGGCGGCACCAGCGGCAGGCCGTCGGACCAGCCGCGATCGAACATGGCTTCGATCTCGTCCTCGTCGGCGCCGAGCGAGATCGGGCGGGCCAGCAGGCCGGTCTGGTTGAAGCGGACTTTCAGCCGCTCGATGATGCCGGGTTCAATGTTTTTCGCGCCGCAGCCCGGCCGCATCGCCGGCAGGTCGGCGCCGATGCCTGCGATGCCGGAGACGCGTTCCCATTCGGCGCGGTCCCAGCCGTAGGTGCGGGCGATTTCGGCGCCGTTTTCGCGGCGGATCAGGGTTGGCACGATCTCGATGCCGAGCTGGTGGGAGACGCCGAGGTCGTGGTCGTCGATCGGGCTGACGGTGGCTGGGAAATTCGGATCATCCTGGGTGTAGACGGTCAAGCCGCCGGCGCGGGCGAGCGCGCCGAGCACCGGCGCAGTGAGTTCACAGGTTGGGCAATCGCGTTTGACCACGGCGATCAGCCCGTTTGGCAGCCCATCCGGCATGGCAATATTCTCCCTAAGCGCAGGTTAGCACCCGGTTTGCGCTGTGGTCCAGGTGGCGGCAGACTGGGCGGCAAATCAGGGGGACCGCATGCGCATCCATAA
>JAYTQP010000433.1:0-3638 GCA_043746675.1 Rhodospirillales bacterium
CCGGCGATCGCTTTGATCATCACCGGATAGCCGATCGCGTCCGCTTCGATGGCCAGCGTTTCGTCGGACGCATTTACGTCGTCGTAGCCCGGCAACACCGGCACGCCGGCGGCGCGCGCGATTGCCTTGGCCTCGGCCTTCGGCCCCATCGCACGCATGGCGGCGGCCGGCGGCCCAACGAACAGAATGTTCGCCACCGCACAGGCGTCGGCCAGATCGGGGTTTTCCGACCGGAACCCGTAGCCGGGATGCAGCGCGTCGGCACCGGTGTGCCGCGCCGCCCCGATGATCGCGCCGATGTTCAGGTAGCTTTCGCGCGCCAGCGCCGGGCCGATGGCGACCGCTTCATCGGCCATTTCGACATGCAGCGCGTTCGCATCGGCTTCGGAATAAACCGCGACGGTGGCAATGCCCATCCGCCGCGCAGTGCGAATGATCCGGCAAGCGATCTCGCCGCGATTGGCGATCAGCAGTTTGCGCATCGATGCTACCTCAATGTCATCCCCGGCAGATGCCCGCCCTGGCGCCATCGCTCCAGCATGGCGAAAAACTGCAACGAGCTGGCGCTGTAGGTTTCCGAGAAAAATCCGTTCTTATTCCCCGCTGCACCCTCGCTGTTATAATAGCCCGGCGTGCATTCGACATAGAACGGCGCGCTGGCGGTCGATACGCTGCGCACTTCCTGCACGTATGCGTCCACCGCCGCCGCGCTTGGCTCCATGATGCCGTAGCCCTTGGCGCGTGCCTCGGTAACGATATGCATCACCTGCCGCGTCTGCGTTTCCAGCGACAGCGGCAGATTGACCGTGGTAGCGCCCTGGGTACGACCCACAAAAAAGCAGTTGGGAAACCCGCTCGCGGTCAGCCCGTGCAAGGTGCGCAGACCGCCGGCCCAATGGTCCGACAGGGTAACGCCGTCGCGCCCGACCACATCATAGCCGGCACGGCGGGTGAAAGACGTTCCGACCTCGAACCCGGTGGCAAAAATCAGGCAATCGACCTCGTACTCTTGGCCCGCCACCACCACGCCATGCGCGGTCAGCCGATCGACGCCACTGCCGCCGGTATCGACCAGCTTGACGTTGGGGCGGTTGTAGGTCGGCAGATATTCATCATGGAAACAGGGGCGTTTGCAGAACTGCCGATACCAGGGTTTCAGCGCCGCGGCTGTGGCGGGATCCCGCACGATGGCATCCACCCGGGCGCGAACCGCGTTCATTTTTTTATAGTCGGCCAGCACGAGCAACTGGCCGCGTTCGGCGCTGGTCAGCCGGCGACCGAATTTGCGCGCGGCTTCGGCGGCGGCAGTTGCGGTGAGGTTGCGGAAAATATCGGTCCAACCGTCATGCACCAGGTCCTCATCCTGATCGCCGCCGCTGACCAGGATGTTGAAGTTTTCCATCCGCCGCTTCTGCCAGCCGGGTTGCAAGGTCGCCGCCCAGGCCGGATCGGTCTCGGCATTGTTGCGTACATCAACCGATGATGGCGTGCGCTGGAACACATAAAGCTGCTGGGCGGCGGCGCCGAGATGCGGAATGCATTGGACCGCGGTGGCGCCGGTGCCGATGATGCCGACGCGCTTGTCGCGCAATCCATCCAGATTGCCGTAGCTGTCGCCGCCGGTATAGGCGTAGTCCCAGCGGCTGGTGTGAAACATGTGGCCCTGAAAACCCGCGATGCCCGGAATGCCGGGCAGCTTCGGCTTGCTCAACGGGCCGTTCGCCATCGCGACATACTGCGCGCGGAAGCGGTCGCCGCGGTTGGTGCCGATGATCCAGCGCTGGTCGGCTTCGTTCCAGCGCATCTCGGTAATGGTGGTCTGCATCAGCGCGTTGTCGTAGAGCCGGTAATGCCGCGCGATGCGGCGGCTATGTTCAAGAATTTCGGGCGCGAACGTGTATTTATGCTTGGGGATATAGTTGAGTTCTTCCAGCAGCGGCAGATAGCAGTAGGATTCGACATCGCACATCGCGCCCGGATAGCGGTTCCAGTACCAGGTGCCGCCGAAATCGCCTGCGGTTTCCACCACCCGCAGCCGCTCGAAGCCGGCTTCCCGCAAACGCGCGCCCATCAGCAGGCCGCCGAAGCCGCCGCCGATGATGGCGAACTCGACCTCGTCGAACACTGGCGCACGGGTGAAGCCGGGGGCGACATAGGGGTCGTCACCATAGCGGGCAAAATCGGCGGCGGCTTCGATATATTGATCGCCACCGTCCGGCCGCACGCGCTTGTCCCGCTCGGCGAGATATTTCGCCAGCAGCGCATCCGGGTCGAAATCGATCGCGCCAATGGCGGCGGCGACAGCTGGGAGAATTTCCATATTTGGCAGGGTCCTTAGTTGTTGGCGACGTCGCTATTGGCCGGCCGCAATCCGTTCCTTTTCCGCCATCCGCGCCTTCAACTGTTCCGGTGTCATCCGCACGATATCCTCGTTCTGATGCGAATATAAATCATAGCCGTCGGTGGGGATTTCTTCGAGCACCCTGCGCCCGGCCAGCACGTCGTCCTTCCAGGCCGCCTGCGCCGGCTGCAAAGCATGAAATTCCGGCATGACCTCGCGCGCGAACAGATCGAGGCTGTCGCAAATCGCCGCATGGCTGGTCTTGCCGGCCTGGTTGAGCAGGATGATCTGGTCCACATGCGCATCGGCGAACATGCGCAGCTTTTTGCGGATAGTATCAGGTGAGCCGATCAGGCCGTTGCGCAAGGCGGCCTGCGCCTTGTCGGTCTGGCGCCAGGCCTGGTACTCGCCCCACAAATCCGATTTGCCCGGCGCATCCACCCCCTTGCGGCCATAATAGCCAAGCGCGAAAATGAAAAACGTCCAGCCGGCGGCGAGTTCTTCGGCTTCCTTGTCGGTCGGCGCACACATGAAACCGTTGACGATGGCGATGTTCGGGTTGGCCTGGTAGTCACCCAGCCGGTCCGGCCGGTGCAGCAGATTATTATAGTAGCGATGCACCCAGGCGCGGGCGGCATCGGGCGACACGAACGCAAAACCCAGCGCGCCCATGCCCCACTCGCCGGCACGCGCGATGGTCTGGATGTTGGAACACGCCACCCAAACCGGCGGGTGCGGCTTCTGCACCGATTTCGGGATCACGTTGCGGGCCGGAAAATCATAGTACTGACCGTGAAACTCCCAATCCTCGCGGCTGAACATCGGCATGATCGCGCGCACGGCTTCTTCCCAGCGATCGCGCTTGTCGCGCACCCGCACGCCGAACGGATGCAGCTCGGCCGGCCCGGCGGCCTCCCCAAACCCCATCTCCACCCGGCCCTTGGACAAAATATCCAACGTCGAAACCCGCTCCGCCACCCGCTGCGGCTGATTGGTGGTAAGCTGGATCACGCCGTGGCCAAGGCGGATATTCTTCGTCCGCTGGCTCGCGGCCCCAAGAAAAACCTCCGGCGCCGAGGAATGCGAATATTCCTCCAGGAAATGATGCTCGACCACCCAGGCGTAGTCGTAGCCGAGCCGATCGGCCAGTTCGAACTGATCCAGCGCATCGCTGAACAACTGCGCCTCGCTGGTTTCGCTCCAGGGGCGCGGCAGTTGCAGTTCGTAGAAAACACCGAATTTCATGGCTGGCTTCCCATTTTCATTACGTTCAAAGACCGAAAATCACGCGCCCCGC
>JAYTQP010000434.1:0-2053 GCA_043746675.1 Rhodospirillales bacterium
GTCGCGGCCATCGCGGATGCGCATCAGCAGGGTGGAGAGATCGTCGCTTTCGCGCGGGTTGAGGCCGGCGGCGGGTTCGTCGAGGCAGAGCAGCACCGGATCGGTGCACATCGCGCGGGCGATTTCGAGCCGGCGCTGATCGCCGTAGGGCAGGCTGCCGGCGGGGTCGTCGGCGCGGGGGGTGAGGTCGATGGCGTCCATCCAGGCTTTGGCCTTGGCGATCGCGGTGCGTTCGGCACGGCCATGGCCGCCGAGGCCGAAGACCGCGAGCAGCCCGTTGGCGACGTTCGGCATCAGGGTGTTGTGCTGGGCGACCAGCAGATTTTCCAGCACCGTCATGCCGGCGAACAGGCGGATGTTCTGAAACGTGCGGGCGACGCGGGCGCGGCGGGTGATGAAATGGCCGGCCATACCGGCGAGGGAAAACGCCGGCCCACCTTCATGGGTCAGCCGCAGGGTGCCTTCGGTCGGGCGGTAGAAGCCGGTGATGCAGTTGAAGACGGTGGTTTTACCGGCGCCGTTGGGGCCGATCACCGCGGTGATTTCATTGGCACGGACCGCGAACGACAGCGCATCGACCGCGGTCAGGCCGCCGAAACGCATGGTGAGGGCTTCGACCGAAAGTAGGGGTGCGGTCATCAGCCGTGCCCCTCGGTCATCAGGTCGGCGGAAATATGGCGTTTGGCGCCGAGGGTGACCGAGGGGGTGCGGCCGGAGACCAGGCCGCGCGGACGCACCACCATCATCACCACCAGCGCGCCGCCGAACACCAGCATGCGGTATTCCTGGAAATCGCGGAATAATTCGCCGCCGCCGATCATTACCACGGCGGCCAGTGCCACGCCGATCTGGCTGCCGAGGCCGCCGAGGACGACGATGGCGAGCACGGTTGCCGACTCGATGAAGGTGAAGCTTTCCGGGCTGATGAACGCCTGCCTGGTGGCGAAGAAGGCGCCGGCGAAGCCGGCGAAGGCCGCCCCCATGGCGAAGGCGGTGAGCTTGGTGGTGGTGACATCGATGCCGAGTGCGCGGCAGGCGATTTCATCTTCACGCAGCGCTTCCCAGGCGCGGCCGAGCGGCAGCCGGCGCAGGCGCAACGAAACCCAGTTGGTCAGCAGCGCGAGCCCGAGGATGACGTAGAACAGGAAAATGCCGCGATGGCTGATGCTGGGCTCGATGCCGAAGAAATCGGCGAAACTGCCGGGGCCGCCATCGGCATTGAACACCAGCCCGAACAAGGTCGGGCGGGGAATGCCGGACATGCCGTTCGGCCCGCCGGTCAGGCTGGTCCAGTTGAGGATGACGACGCGGATGATCTCGCCGAACGCCAGGGTGACGATGGCGAGGTAGTCGCCGCGCAGCCGCAGCACCGGGAAGCCGAGCAGCACGCCCCAGAAGGCGGCGAGAATGCCGGCCAGCGGCAGGCAGGTCCAGAAGCCGAGGCCGAAATTCTGCGCGATCAGGGCATAGGAGTAGGCGCCGACGGCGTAGAAGGCGACGTAGCCGAGATCGAGCAGGCCGGCGAGACCGACGACGATATTCAGCCCCCAGCCGAGCATGACATAGGTGAGCACGAGCACGCCGAGATCGACATAATAGCGGCCGCTGTAGAGTGGCAGGGTGATTGTCAGCAGCAGCACGACCGGGGTGAGGTAGCGGCTGGCCTTGCCGGCGGCGGCGGCGATCTTGCCCGGCTTGGCGATGCCCGGCGGGCGGGATTTTTTCCAGGCCAGGATGGCGAGGCGGCCAAAGAAGACGATGGCGACCGCCAGCAGCACCAGATAGGGTCGCGGGGTGATTTCAATCGCCTTGACGCCAACGTCGGTTTTCAGCCCGATCATGGCGCCGAACAGGCCGAGGGCGATCAGCGCGGACAGGCCGGCATCGCGCAACATGATCAAACCTTCTCCACATCGGCGCGGCCGAGCAGGCCGGTGGGCATGAAGATCAGCACCAGAATCAGGATCGAAAACGCCGCGACATCCTTGTATTGCACGGAGAAATAGGCCGACCAGAAGGTTTCGATCAGCCCGATCGCCAGCCCGCCCAGCAC
>JAYTQP010000435.1:0-3408 GCA_043746675.1 Rhodospirillales bacterium
GCTTCCACGCGGCGCTGTTATTCTCGGGCAGCAGTTTATAGGTCAGCCCGTCCGGCACATGCATATCCGCCGTCAGCCCATGCTTGTGATCCGGCAGCCCGACGTTGATTTCATCCGCCAACCCCAATGGAATGAGTACTTCGTCACGGATGAACGTCCGAAAATCCTGGCCGGTCAGCGCCTCGATCAGCACCGCCAGCGCCCAATGCGCGGATTGGCCGTGATAATGCAGCCGCGACCCGGGTGTGTATTCCAAATTGAAGTTGCACACCGCATCGCGCAGCGCGGCGTGGTCCTCCCAGGCATTTTCCGGCACCTGGGCGGCGGGGAAGCCGCCGAGATGGGTGATCACCTGGTGGATGGTAACATCCTGCTTGCCGTTGCGGGCGAACTCCGGAACATGGTCGGCGACCTTGTCGGCAAAGCGGAACAGGCCGCGCTCGGCCAGCACCCAGGTGGCGATCGCGGTGATCACCTTGGTGTTGGAGTAGAGCAGCCACAGCGTGCTGTCATTCACCGGCGTATGCGCGCGGGCGTGGCCGAAATTCTTGCTGTAGGCGAGCTTGCCATGCCGCGCGATGGCGATCTGGCAGCCCGGAAAACGATCATCGGCGATATGGCGCTCGATCAACGCATCCAGCCGGGCAATCTGTTCACCCCGCATGCCGGCGCTTTCAAGATCGGTGCTCGGCAACACAAATGCGGACATGGCGGTCTTCCCCTGGCTTTTCGGCAGAATTACCGGATCGCCATGGCGAGGCAAGCCCCCAACCGGGTGACGCGGTCGCCGGCGCACGCTAGATTTGCCGCGATCGTTATACGGAGCCGCCGGATGCCCGAATTTCTCGATTTATTGCGCGCCGCCATCGGCGCCGATGCGGTGCAGAGCGGAGCCCACATCGTGGCTCGGCACCTGGGCGACTACATGATCCAGGCCGATGCCGCCGACGGCCCGCTGGCGGTGGCACTACCGCGCAATGCGGAAGATGTGGCTGCGATTCTAAGGCTTTGCCAGGCGCATCAAATGCCGGCGGTGCCGCAGGGCGGGCTGACCGGGCTGGCCGGCGGCGCGGTGCCGATCGCCGGCGGGATCGCAATTTCGCTGGAACGGATGCGCCGGATCGAGGAAGTGGATGTCGCCGCCTCCACCATCACGGTCGAGGCCGGCGCGCCGTTGCAGGCGGTGCAGGACGCCGCCGACGCCGCCGGGCTGCTGTTCCCGCTCGATATCGGCAGCCGCGGGTCCTGCCAGATCGGCGGCAATATTTCCACCAACGCCGGCGGCAACCGGGTGCTGCGTTTCGGCATGGCGCGCGACCTGGTGCTGGGGTTCGAAGCGGTGCTGGCCGACGGCACCATTCTGACCAGCCTGAACAAGATGCAGAAGAACAATGCCGGCTATGATCTGAAGCAGTTATTCATCGGCAGTGAAGGCACCCTCGGCATTGTCACCAGGCTGGTGCTGCGCTTGTTCCCGCGCCCGGTTTCCAGCCGGATCGCGTTGGTAACCTTGCCGGACTATCCCGCCGCGCTGGATTTCATGGCCCGCGCGCGCAGCGGGCTGGGTGGCAATCTGGCGGCCTTCGAGCTGATGTGGACCGAGTTCTACGAACTCGCCACCACCGCCCACGGCGTCCGCCCGCCATTGCCGCGCGGCGCGCCGATCTACGTGCTGCTGGAAAGCCTCGGCGCCGACCCGGACAGCGATGCCGCCCGCTTCGATACGATGGTGGAAGCCGCCCTGGAAGCCGGCGTGGTAATGGATGCGGTGATCGCGCAGAATTTGCGAGAGGGCCGCGAATTATGGGCGCTGCGCGACAGCGTAACCGAATTCAGCCGCAGCTTTTTCCCAGCCGTCGGCTTCGATGTTTCGCTGCCGATCGCCCGCATGCAGGACTTCGTTTCGCAGGCGAAGGCCGCACTGGCCGAACGCCATCAGGCCACGCGCGCGGTCTGGTTCGGCCACATCGCCGACAGCAACCTGCATGTGAACGTGAAGCTGGAACCGGACGGCCCGACCGCGGAGGAAATTTCCGCCATCGTCTACCAACGGGTGCGCGACTTCGGCGGCTCGATTTCCGCCGAGCACGGCATCGGCCTGCTGAAGCAGAAATATCTGCCATACTCCCGCACCGACGCTGAAATTGCCGTCATGCGCCGGATCAAGGCGGCCTTGGACCCGGCCGGCATTCTCAATCCCGGCAAGATTTTCTCGCTGGCGGAACTTAGCTGATGTCGGACCCGGAATGGCACAAGGCCAAGCTCGATTTTTCCGATGACCTGTCCTACGCCGATTACCTCGCGCTCGATGCCATCCTGTCGGCGCAGCGACCGCTGTCGCCGGACCGCAACGAAATGCTGTTCATCATCCAGCACCAGACCAGCGAGCTATGGATGAAGCTGATGCTGCACGAGCTCGCCGGCGCGATCGCGGCGATCCGGGCGGAAACGCTGCAACCCGCCTTCAAAATGCTGGCGCGGGTTTCCCGGATCATGGAACAGTTGGTGAAAGCCTGGGACGTGCTGTCCACCATGACGCCTCCGGAATATTCCGCTATCCGCCCGTATCTGGCGCAGTCCAGCGGCTTTCAATCGTACCAGTACCGCGAAATCGAGTTTCGCCTTGGCAACAAGAACAAAGCCATGCTGGCGCCCAAACTGCATCGTGGACCGGAACTGATGATTCTGACCAGGGCGCTCGACGAACCATCGATTTACGATGAAGCGATTGCCCTGCTGGCACGGCGCGGCTTCGCCATTGACCCCGCCGTGCTGGCGCGCGACCCCACCGGCCCGACGGTCGCCGACGCGAGCGTGGAAGCCGCCTGGGCCAAGGTTTACCAGAACGCCCAACAACATTGGGAACTCTACGAACTGGCCGAAGAACTCGTCGATCTCGAAGACGCCTTCCGACAATGGCGTTTCCGCCACGTTACCACGGTGGAGCGCATCATCGGTTTCAAGTCAGGCACCGGCGGCACGGCGGGCGTTTCCTATCTGCGTCGCATGCTCGACGTGGTGCTGTTTCCCGAACTCTGGAGCGTGCGGACGGCGATGTAAAGCAGTATCCACCCTTCGATTAAACCGAGTAATTCTCTTCGCAGAAGTAAAGCAAAAGATACCGATCAACAAATCTGCGTCAGTAAAATAGGGTAATTGCTCACCCTGGGTAGGACGCCCCGGCAAAGCCCGCGCCGACCTCGACCGCAGGCTGGACCGGATCATGACGGCCGTGCCCCCGGGCCACGACGGCGAACCGCTGCGGCGGCGGATCGGCGGTGACCGCGCCCACCCGTTCGGCTTCGTCACCGACCGCGACGTGCCAGCCACCAACAACACATCCGAACGCCACCTGCGGCCGAGCGTGATCTTCCGCAAGGTCACCAACGGCTTCCGCGCCGAGTGGGG
>JAYTQP010000436.1:0-3381 GCA_043746675.1 Rhodospirillales bacterium
CGCCTATCACGACTGCCGCAGCGTCTCGATGTGGCGCACCCCGGTCGAACCGGTAAAAAGCTTCGTCGCCCGCATGCAGTCCCTCGAAGGCAACAACGGCATCCTTTCGGTCTCCTTCGGCCATGGCTTTCCCTGGGGCGATGTCGCCGATGTCGGCGCCAAGATCGTTGTGGTGGCCGACGGCGACATGGCGAAGGCGCAGGCGCTGGCCGACCAGCTCGGCCAGGAAATCTGGGCCATGCGCCACGAGGCCGCGACCGCACACGATAATGTGGATGAAGCCATCGACCGCGCCCTCGCCGCCCCGCCGGGCAAGCCGATCGTGCTCGCCGAGGTTGCCGACAACGCCGGCGGCGGCGCGCCCTCGGACAACACCGAAACCCTGCGCCGCCTCGTCGATCGCGGCGTGCAGAACGCCGCCATCGGCTGCTTCTGGGATCCGGTCGCCGTCGCCTTCTGCCAGGAAGCCGGCCTTGGCGCGGAATTCGACCTGCGCATCGGCGGCAAATGCGGTGTTGCCTCCGGCGCGCCGGTCGATCTGCGGGTCAAAGTCATGGGCCTGTCGGACGCCCATTCCCAGGGCGGCCTGTCCGGCGGGCGCGCCGGCTTCGGCGCCAGCGCCTGGGTGCGCGCCGGCGGCATCGACATCATCCTGGTGACCGAACGCGGCCAGGTGTTCCACCAGGATGCCTTCACCGGGCTCGGCTGCACGCTCGCCGACAAAGCCATCGTGGTGGTGAAATCCACCCAGCATTTCTACGCCGGCTTCGCCCCGCTGGCCGGCGCGGTGCGCTATGTGGCAACCGCCGGGGCAATCGCGCCGGATTACGCGGCCATCCCGTTTACCAAACGGACGACGCCGTTCTGGCCTCGGGTTGCTGATCCTTGGGCTACGAACATTTGAAGGAAGCAAGCGCTTCTTTTTGAAAAAAGAAGGAAAAACTTTCCGCACGAAAGCAGAAAAATGGCGGTTTTTGAGCATCGGATCGTGCATTTCGGGCAGCATCAGGCGGGCCGGGTCAATGGGCATATTCTCAACCAGGGCAAGGCCGCCGTTGCCGCCGCCGGCGGCAAATTGTTCGGCGCCTTCACCCCGCGCATCGGCCATAGCCTTAACAAAACAATTATTCTGACCGAATGGCCCGATGAGACCGCCGCCGCCCGCGCCGGTGCAATCACCGCCGGGCTTGAGGGCGTCGAACTCGTCCAGCAGGAATTATGGGACCCGACCGTGCGCCCGGTCGCGGGTGAAACCATCCCGGAAACATCAGGCTGCTACAGCCATCGCTGGTGGCATTGCCGCGAAGCGGACTGGCCCCGCTTCCTCGAACTCTCTGATAGCGCCTGGAACAATTTCGAAGGCGTGCACGATACCCGCGTGATCGGCTTCTGGCGCAGCCGCCGCCCGGTCGGCCCCGGCATCGTCGAAGTCCGGCTGATGGCCTGGTACGCCGGCCTCGCCGCCTGGGAAGGCTCGCGCTTCTGGGCCGGCAAGGCCGATCCCGCCGCCGCCCTCGCGCACGCCCGCTTCCGCGAACGCCAGGAACTCACCATCGATACCTCCGTCTCCGTCATGTGGAAGGCCGTCTAATGCGCAAATTTCTCCTGGCCACCGCCTTCAGCCTGCTAACCCTGCCGGCTTTCGCCGCCACCCTTACCGTGGCAGTCGCGGTCGAAACCACCTCGCTCGACCCGCAATTCCACAACGTCCAGTTCAACCATTCCACCGACGATCATATCTGGGACACGCTCACCTACCAGTCCGCTGACGGCAAAGTGATCCCCTGGCTCGCCGAGAGCTACAAGATGGTGGACGACACCAGCTGGGAATTCACCCTGCACCCGAACGTGAAATTCCACGATGGCACCCCGCTCGACCCCGATGATGTCGCCTTCACCATCGCCCGCATCCCGACCGTACATGGCCCCAGCACTTACAATATCTTCATCGAACCGATCGCTGGCTATGAACGGATCGACAGCACCCATTTCCGCCTGAAAACCAAGGGTGTGCAGCCCTTCCTGCCGTTCAGCCTGACCGGCATTTCCATCCTCAGCCGCACCATCCACGCCAACGCCAACACTGCGGACTTTAACAGCGGCAAGGTTGCCATCGGCACCGGCCCTTACAAACTGGTCAAGTTCGATCGCGGCGTAAGCATCGTGCTGGCCCGCAATCCGGACTGGTGGGGGCCGAAACTGCCGTGGGACGAAGTGATCCTACGCCCGATCAACAACGATGCCTCCCGCCTGTCGGCGCTGCTGGCCGGCGAGGTCGATCTCGCCGACCGCATGGCGCCGGACGATCTGGAACGTATCCGCAAAGACCCGAAACTCGCGCTTTACAGCAGCCGTGCGCATCAGGTGCTGTATATGTTCCCGGACAGCACGCACGACACCCTGCCCCTCACCTGGGACAAGCAGGGCAAGCCGCTCGGGCGCAACCCGACCAAGGACATCAGGGTGCGCGAGGCGCTCAGCCTGGCGATCAACCGCGATGCGATCGTCCGCGCGATCATGAGCGGCGCCGGCTCCCCGGCCGACCAGATGGTCGCCCCCGGCGCCATCGGCCGCGACGAAACCCTCAAGCCGCTCGGCTACGATCCCGCCCGCGCCAAAGCCCTGCTGGCGGAAGCCGGCTACCCCGATGGCTGGAAATGGACGATGGTCGCGCCATCCAACATGTACCAGAACGATTCCAAGATCGGTCAGGCCATTGCCCAGATGCTGGGCCGGGTCGGCATCGAAACCGGCATCGACACATTCACCCCGGTGGTCTTCACCGCCTATAACTGGGCCGCCCGGCGGGACCGGGTGGTCTATACCCCCAACGTGCTCGGCTCCACCCAGGCGTTCTATGCCAAACCGGCACCGTAGGCGCGCCATCGAAACAAACCGCCCCGCGAACACCGAGCCAAAGTGTCAGAAAGTTTTTGCTTCTTTTTTCAAAAAGAAGCGCTTCGCTTCAGCTTAAGCAGTTCTTTTTTGAAAAAAAGAACCAAAAAACTTTTGTACTGCTTCCTTATACCGTTGGCGTGCCTACTTCCGACGTTTGGTGTATGCGATGCCGCTTGTTTTCAGATCGCTGATTTCCGCCGCGCTATAACCAAATTCCGAAAGCACCTCGTCGGTATGCTGGCCATAGGTCGGCGGCTTGCGCCGCGTGCCGCCCGGCGTGCGGGAAAGTTTGATCGGCGTGCCCAGACCTTTGTAATCCTCAAGCTCGGTCACCATCGCGCGCGCTTCGGTGTGGGCGGCAGCCATCGCAACGTCGATCGGCAGCACCGGCCCGGCCGGCAGCCCCATATGCAGCAGTTCGGTGCATAGCGCCGGCCCGTCCCGATCCGCCAGCAGCACCGCGAGTTCCGCCATCAGCGCGGC
>JAYTQP010000437.1:0-3230 GCA_043746675.1 Rhodospirillales bacterium
GGGCGATCGCCACCAGGGCCGCATCGAATTCCACCCCGATGATCGAATCGAACCTCCGCTCCCGCGCTGCATAAATGCAAATCTTGCCCTTGCCAGAGCCGAGATCGACGAAATGTTCGACCGACACATGCGCCTTGACCGCTTCGTGCAGGATACGCCGCAGCGCCACGCCGGTGCTTGGCTCATAGGCCCGCGCATGCGGATCAGTGGGGGCAATCGCGCCAGCAAATTTCAACCGGCGCGGCCGATCGAAAACCAGCCAGTAGCAATGTTCTACCAGCGCGTCGCGCGCCCGGCCCAACCGATAGGTGACCGCGGCAAGTTGTTCTCGCGGTGGCTTGGCGAGCCATCGTTTTAGTTTCGTTACAGCAGTCATTCGCCACCCTGATGCCAGATTTGTTGGCGACAGAACAGCAGCAAACAGCCATCGACCAGCACCGGGCCGGTCGCCAGCACTCCGATCGCCAACGCCAGACCGCTCAGATATTTGCCGACCATCCGCCGCTCTCCTTGCCTGAAGCCGGTCTATCAGATTGCCCGCGGCCGGGGCTATGGCAGCGCGGCGCGCAGCACGGCCAGAAACCCGGCTTGGTCGTCGGCATGCACCCAATGGCCGGCGTTCTTCAAGGTCACGAAGCGGGCGTGCGGAAAATGCCGCATGATCGCCGGCCGGGATTCCAGCGGCACGTAGCGGGAGCGACCACCGAGGATGAACAAAGCCGGGCCGGCGTACGTTTCGTCGGTAAACGGCCAGGCGGAAATATCGGGCATTGCCGCAATGATTTCGTCCAATCCGATCCGCCAGCGCGGCGCTGCCCCGAGCAGCAGGTTCGACAGCAGGAAGCCGCGCGTGCCGGCATCGGGTTCCACCGGCGCCAGCGCCGCGTCGGCTTCGGCGCGGGTCAGGCTCGGGGTGAGCGGCAAGGCGCGCAGCACCGCAAGGATCGCGTCGAAATGCGGCGGATAGACCATCGGCGCAATGTCCACCGCCACCAGCCTGGTCACCAGTTCCGGCGCCAGCAGCGCCAGCGCCATCGCCGTTTTGCCACCCATCGAATGGCCAACCACCGGGCAGGGCGGCAGGCCGAGGTCCGCGATGGTTTCGCCCACATCCGCCGCCAGGTCGCGATAGGTCATGCTGGCGTCGTGCGGGCTGGCGCCGTGATTGCGCAGATCGAGCGCCACCACCTGCATGGTTTGCGCAAGCTGGCGCTGCACCCCGGCAAAATTGCGCACCTGCCCGAACAGCCCATGCAGCAGCACGAACGGCGCGCCCGCGCCGGCGACCACCGCATGCAGCCTCATCCGCGCGGCCGGGATGGAAAACTGGCGGTGCCGACGCCGGCGATGATCATCGCAGTGCCGATCAGCAGGTCGGCCCCCAGCGGTTCGGCCAGCCACCAATGGCTGAACAGCAGCCCGGCCGCAGGCGTGGCGAGCAGCCCGACCGAGGACACCATCGCCGGCAGGCTGGCCGCCGCCTGCATCACGCACCAGGTGCCCAGCGGGCCGGCGAGGCCGCCGATATAAAACATCGCCCAGCGCGAGGAGGCCGGCCAAAACCCCAATCCGGGATGCTGCATCGCCAACGGCAGCAGCAAAACCGTCGCCAAGGCGAAACACCACGGCAACAACTGCAGCATGCTGAGACGCGGCGGGAAGCGTCGCACCGCGATAATCGCCAGCGCGAAGCAGCCCGCCGCCGCCAGCAGAAACATATGGCCGAGCAGCACGCCCGGCGCCGCCCAGTCAATCGCCCAGGGGCCCATCAGCACCACCACCCCGGCCAGCGCCAGCCCGGCAGACAGCCAGCGCCGCGGCGAAATCGCCTCCCGCAGCACCAGCAGGGACAATGGCACGATGAAAATGGTGGTGACATTGCTCAGCACCGTGGTGCGCCCGGCCGGCACGAATTGCACCGCGGCGTGCGCAAGGCCGAAAAACGCCGCCAGTTGCAGGCTGCCGACCGCCGCCAACGCCGGCAGGTCCTGCCGCCCCGGCAAGCGCAGGCGGCCCAGCGCGCCCAGCACGGCAAACGCGGTCAACGCCGAAAACCCGGCCCGCCCGACCGCGAACCAAAGCGGCGCCGCGCCGGCGTCGATCGCCGCCTTGGTGATCGGCCAGGCGCTGGCCAGCAACACCACCGCGCCGGCCAGTTGAAGCATCCCTGCCGGCGATATCCGCCCGCTGACACCGGCGTTCATGCCACCTGCAACATGATTTTGCCGATATGGGCGCTGCTTTCCATCAGCGCGTGCGCGGCGGCCGCTTCGGCCAGCGGGAAAGTTCGAAAAATCACCGGCCCGGCGCGGCCGGCGTCCAGCAGCGGCCACACTTTGGCGCGCAATTCGGCCGCGATGGCACCTTTCTGCGCCGTGCTGCGCGGCCGCATGGTCGAGCCGGTTACCGTCAAACGCCGCGTCATGATCGGGGTGAGGTCGAAATTCTCCACCTTGGCGCCCTGCAGAAAGGCGATCTGCACCAGCCGCCCATCCATCGCCAAGGCGCGGATGTTGCGCGGAAAATAGGCGGCGCCGACCATATCCAGCACCACGTCCACCCCATGCCCGTCGGTCAGCCGCTTGATCTCCTCGCCAAAATCGCTGGTCCGATAGTTGATCCCGATCGCGCCCAGCGCCTCACATGCCGCGACCTTTTCCGCCGAACCGGCGGTCGCGTACGGCGTGGCGCCGAAGGCTTTCGCCAACTGGATCGCGGTCACCCCGATGCCGGACGAGCCGCCATGGATCAGCGCCCGTTCGCCGGCCACCAGCCGCCCATGCATGAACAAATTGGCCCAGACGGTGAAGTAGGTTTCCGGCACCGCGGCGGCGCGGATGGCATCATAACCCTTCGGCCACGGCAGGGTTTGCGCCTGCGGGGCGCAGCAAAATTGAGCGTAGCCGCCACCATTGGTCAGCGCGCAAACTTGGTCGCCGATCTTGTAGGTGGAGACTTCGGCGCCGCAGGCGACAACCTCGCCGGCCACTTCCAGCCCGATGATCGGACTGGCGCCCGGCGGCGGCGGGTAGGAACCGGCGCGCTGGGCCACATCGGGGCGATTGACCCCGGCGGCGGCAACCCGGATCAGCACCTCGTCGGCCCGTGGCGTCGGCACCGCGCCTGCCGTCAGCACCAGCACCTCCGGCCCGCCGGGGCCGGTGGTGGTCACATGCGTCATCGTCGCGGGAACGGTCATTTGGCAATCTCCTTGATCGGCACAATGCCCG
>JAYTQP010000438.1:0-2196 GCA_043746675.1 Rhodospirillales bacterium
TGCCGGACCAGCTCGGCTATCCCGATCCGCAGGGGCTGCCGGCGCTGCGCGTGGCGATCGCCGGGCATCTGGCGGCCACCCGCGGGCTGCTGACCGCGCCGGCGCAGATCGTGGTGACATCCGGCACCCAGCAGGCGCTGCGGGTGGCCGGCGAATTGCTGCTCGATCCCGGCGACGCCGCCTGGGTGGAGGACCCCGGCTACATCGCCGGCCGGGGCGCCCTGCAGGCGGCCGGCGCGCGGCTGGTTGCGGTGCCGAGCGATGCCGATGGGCTGGACGTGCAGGCCGGCATCCGCGCCTGTCCGAATGCGCGGCTGGTGCTGGTGGCACCCTCGCACGCCACCCCGCTGGGCGGCGCGCTGCCGGTCGGGCGGCGGCTGGCGCTGCTGGATTGGGCCAGCCGCGCCGGCGCTTGGGTTCTTGAGGATGATTGCGACTCGGAATTCCGCTGGGAAGGCAAGCCGCTGCCGCCGCTCGCCAGTCTGGATCGGGAAGGCGATCGCGGCGGCCGGGTGATTTATTGCGGCACCTTCAGCAAAACCCTGGCGCCGGCCTTGCGGCTCGGGTTCGCGGTGCTGCCGCCCGGGCTGGTGGCGGCGTTCGTGCGCGCCCGCGCGCTCGGTGATCGCGGGCCGGCGGCGCTCGGCCAGGCGGTGCTGGCGGATTTCATGCAGGCCGGTCGGCTGGCGCCGCATATCCGCCGCATGCGCACCGAATATGCCCGCCGGCGAGATGCGCTGCTGGCCGCTTTCGCCAAACATTGCCCGGCGACGACCGCGCTCACCGCCCCCGGCGGCCTGCATCTGGTCTGCACGCTCGCACCGCAGATCGATGAAGCCAGGGTGGCAGCAGCAGCGCGGGCGCGCGGGCTTTCGGTAACCCCGCTGGCAGGCTATTTCGCCGGGCTGCCGCGGCTGAACGGGCTGGTGATCGGCTTTGCTTCAACGCCCACGGCGCGCGCCACCGAAGCTGCCAAGGCGCTCGCCGGGGCGATCCGGGCGGCCATGTAGGGCGGATGCAATCCGCCGTTTCCCACCGACCCTCACCCGGCAGACTTTCAGACGCTAACCTGCAAGCGAATACGCCACCTCCGCCGCATAAACCGAAGCCTCCTTGCCCAGCCGCGACGAAAACAAAGTGAAATTATCGAACGCAACCGGCTCGGCGCGAAACAGATTATGCCCCTGCACGAAGGTCGCGACTTTCTGCGGGATGGCATTGTCCAGCCGCGCCAGCGTCACGTGCGGGGTGAAGCGGCGGCGTTCCGGCGGCAGGCCGGCGCGTTGCAGGGCGGTTTCGATCTTGCCTTGCAGGTGGTCGAGGCCTGGGTTGCGTTCGACGCCGACCCAAAGCTGGGTTTCCCGCCCGCCTTTGGCAAAGGTGCCGGTCCCGGCAAAGGTGACGCTGACGGCACGGCCGCGCAGGCTGGCCAGAGCGAGGTCGATTTCCTCGGCTTGCGGGGCGTTGACCTCGCCGATGAAGCGCAGGGTTAGATGCAGGTTCGCTTCCGGCACCCAGCGCGCGCCCGGAATGCCGCCACCGAGCAACGCGAGCCGGACGCGGATGGCGAACGGCAGATCGAGGCCGACGAACAGTCTCATTTTTTCACTTCGTCCAGCAGGCGTTGCACCAGCGGCAGCAGGCGGGCGATTTCGATGCGCACGCCGGCCGGGTTCGGGTGGATATGATCGGCCTGGTTGAGCGCGGCGTCGCCGGCGACGCCGGCCAGGATGAAGGGGTCGAAGATGATGCCGGGGCGGGCGCCGAGGCGGGCGAAAACGTCGCGGAACTGGCTGGCGTAGTCGTCCCCGAAATTCGGCGGCGCCAGCATGCCGCACAGCAGAACCGGGATTTTGGCGGCCGCCAGCGTGTCAAGAATAGCGGTGAGGTTGGCTTCGGTGCCGGCCGGGTCCAGCCCGCGCAGCGCGTCATTGCCGCCGAGGGCGACGATGGCGACATCCGCCCCATCGGCCAGCGCCCACTCCAGCCGGGCGCGGCCGCCGGCGGTGGTGTCGCCCGATACGGCGGCGTCGCGCAGCACGACATCACGGCGGGCGGCTTTCAGCGCCGCGGCGAGCCGGTGCTGGAAACCGTCCGACGCTGCCAGACCGTAACCGGCGGTGAGCGAATCGCCGAGCACCAGCAGCCGTAACGGGGCGGCAAGCGCGGCGTGCGCCGCCAGCAGGATGAAAATCA
>JAYTQP010000439.1:0-6453 GCA_043746675.1 Rhodospirillales bacterium
GGTGGAGCCGGCGGTTTCCTGGTTCTGGATCTGGCCGCGGCGGCGGTTGAGATCGCCGACGCAGTCGCCGACATGGTCGTTCGGGGTGGTCACCTCGACGTCCATGATCGGCTCAAGGATGATCGGGCCGGCTTTTTTCATGCCTTCGCGGAAGCAGGCTTTGGCGGCGATTTCGAAGGCCAGCGCGCTCGAATCGACGTCGTGGTACTTGCCGTCGGTCAGGGTGTATTTGAAGTCGACGGTCTGGAAGCCGGCCATGACGCCGGTTTCGGACTGCACCCGGATGCCTTTTTCGACCGCGGGGATGTATTCCTTCGGGATCGAGCCGCCGACCACTTTGTTTTCGAACACGATGCCGCCGTTGCGTTCCATCGGCGAGAACACGATCTTCACTTCGGCGTATTGGCCCGACCCACCGGACTGCTTCTTGTGGGTGTAGATTTCGGTGTGCGATTTGGAGATGGTTTCGCGGTAAGCCACCTGCGGCGCGCCGATGTTGGCTTCGACGCCGTATTCGCGCCGCAGCCGGTCGATGATGATTTCCAGGTGCAGTTCGCCCATCCCGGACAGAATGGTCTGGCCGCTTTCCTGGTCGGTCTTCAGGCGCAGGCTGGGGTCTTCGCCGGCGAGCTTCTGCAGGCCGAGGGTCATTTTTTCGACCGAGTCCTTGGTTTTCGGCTCGACCGAAATGTCGATCACCGGCACCGGGAAGGCCATCCGTTCCAGCACCACCGGGTCATCCGCGCTGGCCAGCGTGTCACCGGTGCCGGTGTCTTTCAGGCCGACGAAGGCGGCGATGTCGCCGGCGTGGACTTCCTTGATTTCCGCGCGCTTGTCGGCGTGCATCTGGAACATCCGGCCGACGCGTTCCTTGCCGTCACGGGTAGTGTTCAGCACGGTATCGCCGCTTTTCAGCACGCCGGAATAGACGCGCACGAAGGTCAGCGCGCCGTATTTGTCGTTGATGATCTTGAAGGCGAGCCCGGCGAACGGGGCGTCGATTTTGGCCGGGATACGGCGACGGCCGGTGAGGTCGGTTTCTTCCTGGCCGTCTTCGGCGGCGACGGCGATGCCGGGCACGTCGATCGGGCTCGGCAGATAATCAAGCACGGCGTCGAGCAACGGCTGCACGCCCTTGTTCTTAAACGCGGTGCCGCACAGCACCGGGCGGAAGGCGCCGCTGATGGTGCCGGTTTTGATGGCGCGCTTGAGGGTTTCGACCGAGACGTCGCCCTTGTCGAAATATTCTTCCATGCCGGCATCATCCACGCTCAGCGCGGTGTCGAGCAGCAACTGGCGATATTCGGCGGCCTTTTCAACCAGATCCTCGGGGATCGGTTCATCGTGGAACTTGGCGCCGAGTTCGCCGCCTTCCCAGACGATGGCCTTCATCTCAACCAGGTCGACGACGCCGATAAACTTGTCTTCCTCACCGATCGGCAGTTGCAAGGGCAGCGCGATAATGTCGAGCTTTTCCTTCAGCGTATCGAAGGCGCGATAGAAATCGGCGCCGGTGCGGTCGAGCTTGTTGATGAAGATTATGCGCGGCACGTTGTAGCGGTCGGCCAGGCGCCAGTTGGTTTCGGACTGCGGCTGCACCCCGGCAACGCCCTCGATGATGAAGACCGCGCCGTCGAGCACGCGCAGGGACCGGTTCACTTCGATGTTGAAGTCGATGTGGCCGGGGGTGTCGATAATGTTGATGCGGTAGTCTTTCCACTCACACGTCACCGCCGCCGAGGTGATGGTAATGCCGCGCTCGCGTTCCTGATCCATATAGTCGGTGGTGGTGTTGCCATCATGCACTTCGCCGATGCGATGCGACATGCCGGTGTAATACAGGATGCGTTCCGTGGTTGTGGTTTTGCCGGCATCGATGTGCGCGGTAATGCCAATATTGCGAATGCGGGCAAGCGGGTTGTCGGACACGGTGGCCTCCATAGGGGGTGCGCCGCGCGGGGCGAACCTAAGCGGTCGAGCGGGAACGCCCGACAATTCGGGATTGGATTGCGCGCTCACATGCCCGTCGGCGCGCCTATTTGCAAGCCACCTGACGAAAAAGTCATGCATGGCAGCGTCTCCGGACATGAAAGCGCCAAAGTTTTGTGTGTATACTACCCACATGAACAGTGAAGCTCTGCACGCACAGATCCGCTTTGGTCTCGGTCGCCGGGGTGGCGAGGCATTGCCGGCCGATCCGCGCGCCTGGCTGGCGCAACAGTTGGACGGGCCGGACCTCGCATTGGCCCGCCCGGGTGCCACCGTCGGCGAGGGGCTGCGCGCCCTGCGGCTGGACCAGACCTTGAAAGACAAAGCCAACCGCGCACGCGCCATCCTGCTCGCCGATGCGGCCACCGCGATCGACGTGCTGCTGACCACCGAAACCCCGTTCCGTGAACGGTTGGTGGCGTTCTGGGCCAATCATTTTACCGTCAGCCTCAAGCGCGGGCAGATTGCCGCGGTGGCACAGCCGTTCATCCGTGAAGCCATCCGCCCGCACGTCACCGGCAAGTTCGACGCCATGCTACTGGCGGTGATGCGGCATCCGGCGATGCTGATGTATCTCGACAACGCCCAGTCGTTCGGGCCGGACAGCAACGCCGGCCGCCGCACCCACCGCGGCCTGAACGAGAATCTGGCGCGCGAATGCCTGGAATTGCACACAGTTACCCCGGCCGCCGGCTACACCCAGCAGGATGTAACGGCGTTCGCCAAAATCCTCACCGGTTGGTCGATCCGCTACGACGAAGAGCCGCCAGGCTATATGTTCCGCCTTTATGCGCATCAGCCCGGTCGGAAAAACCTGATGGGGCAATCCTATTCCGGTGGCGAACAGGAAGGCGCGCAGGCGCTGGCCTGGCTCGCCCGGCATCCGGCCACCTTGCACAATCTCGCCTTCAAGCTGGTCCGCCATTTCGTCGCCGACGTGCCGCCGCCCGCGGCCGTCGCAAGGGTCGAAGCGGTCCTGCACCGGACCAACGGCGACCTGAAGGCCGCCGCCCTGGAAGTGGTGGCGCTGCCGGAAGCATGGGTGCCGCTGACCAAGCTGCGTCAGCCCACCGAATACGTGATCGCCGTGCTGCGCGCGCTCGATCTGCCGGCAGCCAAACGGCCGAACCTGAACGGCGTGTTTGCCAGCCTCGGCCAGCCTTATATGGCAGCCCCGCTGCCGAACGGCTGGGGCGATACCGCCGCCGACTGGGCCGCACCGGAAGCCATGCTGCGCCGGGTCGATTGGGCCTATGGCGTGGCCGGGCGCGCCGGCGGTGAAGAACCGGCCCAGATCGCCGATAACAGCCTCGGACCGCTGCTGCCCGCCGCCACCGCCGAGCTGATCCGCCATGCCGGCGACCGACGCGACGCGCTCACCTTACTTCTTACGGCCCCGGAGTTTCAAAGACGATGACCCCGATGCTTTCCAGAAGGGCCACGCTGCTTGGCCTGTCCAGCGCGTTCAGCCTGGGTCGCACCTCCTTGGCGCTGGCCGCCGCGCCAACCGAAAAACGCTTCATCGTCGTGCTGCTGCGCGGCGCGCTGGACGGGCTGGCGGCGGTGCCGCCCTATGGCGATCCGGATCTCGCCGCCCAGCGCGGCGCGTTGACGCCGGCCGGCCCCGGCCAGCCGAACGGGCTGCTCGACCTCGGTGGCTTCTTCGGTCTGCATCCCTCACTCGCCGGGCTGCACGGGCTATATCAGGCAGATGAACTGTTGATACTGCACGCAATCGCCGGCGCCGACCGCAGCCGCAGCCATTTCGAGGCGCAGGACGCGCTGGAATACGGCACCCCCGAACACCTCAACGGCCCCCGTCTGACCAGCGGCTGGCTCAACCGCGTCGTTACCGCCTTGTCCTCCAAATCACAGCGCGAAATGGCGCTGGCGGTCGGCGCCTCGCTGCCGCTGCTGCTGCGCGGCCCGGCACCGGTCGGCACCTGGCTGCCCAGCACCGCCCAACACCCGGCCGCCAGCCTCTACGCCCAAATCGCCGCCATGCACCGCGCCGATCCGCTCACCGGCGCCATTATCACCGAAGGCCTGCGCGACCGTGGCTTCTCCGAGGCCGTGCTCGCCGGCACCGAACAGCCGAAAAATCGCTACGCCTTCGCCGCCCTCGCCGGGTCCGCCGGCAAACTGCTGGCCGATCCCAAAGGCCCCCGCATCGCCGCCCTCGAAATCGGCGGCTGGGATACCCACGCCTACCAGGCCCCGCGCCTCGCCGCCGTGCTGCGCGAACTTGATGGCGGCCTCATCGCCCTCAAAACCGGCCTTGGCGCCGCCTGGTCGCAAACTGCCGTCCTGGTCATGACCGAATTCGGCCGCACCGTGCACGTCAACGGCACCCGTGGCACCGACCACGGCACCGCAACCGTCGCCTTCGCCCTCGGCGGCGCCATCGCCGGCGGCAAAGTCCGCGCCACCTGGCCCGGCCTTGCCACATCGAAACTGCTCGAAAGCCGTGACCTCGCGCCCACCACCGACCTGCGCAGCCTGGCCAAAACCGTCCTGGCCAACCACCTCGGCCTATCGCCCACCGCCATCGCCACCATCTTCCCCGGAAGCAGCGATGCCGCGCCGATCGGCGGGGTGTTGCGGGCTTGAGTGGAAGCAAGCAAGGCGGGGGCTCCGCCCCTCGACCCCGCAAGGGGACAGAGGTCCCCTTGACCCGATAACTTTAAGGCAAGGGTTTCGGGTGATCGAAGAAGGGGGCCTACGCCGGTGTTGCAACACCGATGTAGGCCCCCTTCTTCGATCACCCGATGCTTCGCTTAAGTCACAGGGTCAAGGGAGCTTCTGCTCCCTTGCGGGTCCAGGGCAGAGCCCTGGCCTTCCTTGCCTTCCCTCAGCCTCGCACCCCCGCCATCAGACCGCTGTCGGTGCTCCGAGCATGGCGACGAGGGTGGTGGCGGTTCGGACGTATTCGACACGCAGGGTGCCGATCAGGCCGTTTTCGGTGGTTTGGTCGCCGTTGGCGGCGGCTTCTTCCATGCGCACGCAGCAGGTTCGCAGGCGGTCGGCGCCGAAGTAGGCGCTGCTGGATTTCAGCGTATGGGCGGCTTGGCGGACGATTTCGTGTTGTTGGGTGGCGACCCCACGGGCGATTTCGTTGACCAGGTTTTCGCCGTCGACCAGGAATTGCTGCAGCACCCGGTTGACCAGGCCGTCATTGCCGGCGGCCTCGATTTCCCGCAGGCGGGCGATGGCCCTGGTATCGATGACAGGGATTTCCTGGCTGGCACCCGTCGCGGCGGCTTCGACGGCGTTGCCGCGGGTGGTGACGTAGGTTGTGATTGCATCGCCCAATACGATGCGGGTGACCGGTTTGGTAATGTGGTCGTTGAAGCCCGACGACAGGCTTTTGGCACGGTCGCCGGGCAGCGCGTGGGCAGACAGCGCGAGGATGGGGGTGGTATCGCCGACTTTGCGCTGGATATCGCGGATCGCGGCGGTGGCGGCAAAGCCGTCCATGCGCGGCATTTGCAAGTCCATCAGCACCACATCGAACGCGCCTGAGCGGTATTTATCCACCGCATCCTGCCCGTCGACGGCGCAGGTAACCAGGCAGCCGAGGCTTTGCAGCAGTCCGCGGCCGACTTCCATATTGACCGCATTGTCTTCCACCAGGAGGGCGCGAACCGGCGACGTGGCGTTCGGGGTAGGCCAGGAGGCGCGTTCGGGGACGGCGCCGGCGACCGCGTGTGAGGCGGATTGGGCGCCTTTGCGCAGGGTCGCGGTGAACCAGAACTTGGAGCCGACGCCAACTTCGCTGCCGACGCCGAGTTCGCCGCCCATCATCGCGCAGATCTGCCGAGCGATCGACAGGCCGAGACCGGTGCCGCCAAACTCCCGGGTGGCAGAGCTGTCGTTCTGGATGAACGGTTCGAAGATGCCGACCTGGTGTGCCGGCGAAATGCCGATGCCGGTGTCGGTCACTTCAAACATCAGCACGACCGCGTTGCCGCGGTCTTCCGACAGGCTGACGCCGATATCGATACTGCCTTTATTGGTGAATTTAAGAGCGTTATCAACGAGGTTACTGAGAACCTGGCGCAGTCGATGCAGATCGCCGACGAGGTCGATGTGCACCGAGCCCGGCAGCGTGACGGTCAGCGCCAGGTCTTTGGTGCGGGCTGCGGCAGCAAACTGGTCGGCGGTTTCCTGGACCATGGTGGCCAGATTGAAGCTGCTGTGTTCGAGTTCGAACTTGCCGGCCGCAATTTTAGAAAGATCGAGAACATCGTTGATCAGTCCGAGCAGGGCGGTGCCGGACTGGGTGACGGTTTCGGCATAGCGCCGCTGCCGGTCATCGAGATCGGTTTGTTGCAGCAGTTCCACCATCCCCAGCATGCCGTTCAGCGGCGTGCGGATTTCGTGGCTCATGTTGGCAAGGAACTGCGATTTGGCGTTGTTGGAGATTTCCGCCTGCTTCAGCGCTTCCCGTGTTTGCGCGTTGCG
>JAYTQP010000440.1:0-1627 GCA_043746675.1 Rhodospirillales bacterium
CCACCGCTTTGGCGGCGGCGAAGTCCGGAGTGATATAAACCTCGAAACCGGGATCGCGGCGCTTGATCAGACCAACGATCGGCAGCGCGAGCGCGGCGCGAATGCCAGCGATATCGGCGACACCCTCGGCCCGGATGCCAAGCGCGCCGCCTTGCGCCGCCGCCAGCGCCATCGCCCGCATGAAATCCGGGCCGCGCAACGGATTATCGTCGCGCGCCTGGCAGGACACGATAAGCCCGCCTTTCGGCAGGCGGACGGCCTCCGCCATCAGGCTTTGACGAGCTTCCGCTCGACCAGCGCGGCGTACAAAGCGGCACCATAGGGAGTGCATTCATCGTTGAAATTATAGGCCGGGTTGTGCAACTGGGCGCTGTCGCCGTTGCCAACCTGGATGTAGGCGCCGGAAATTTTTTCCATCATAAAGCTGAAATCCTCGCTGCCCATGCCCGGCGGCTTGGCGCGATCCACCTTGGCGTCGCCCACCAGCCCGGCGGCGGCATCGGCATATTCCGTGGTGCGGTCAGCATCGTTGATCAGCGGCGCGAAGATGACGCGGAAATCCACCTCGGCGGTGGCGCCAAAGCCGGCGGCGACACCCTGCGCCATGCGCTTCATATTGGTTTCGATCAGTTCCATCACCTCGCGCTTGAAGGTGCGCGCGGTGCCGGAAATGGTGGCGGATTGTGGGATGACGTTATAGGCGTCGCCGGCAACGATCTTGGTGACGGAAAGCACTGCGGTATCCGCCGGCGGCACGTTGCGGGCGACGATGGACTGCAGCGCGCTGGTAAGCTGGCAGGCGACCAGCACCGGATCGATGCTGCCTTCGGGGCGGGCGCCATGCGCGCCCTTGCCGGTGATGGTGATGTCGAAAAACGCGCCGCCGGCGGCCGACGGTCCCTGCGAGATGGCGAATTCGCCGATCGCCATGCCCGGCCGGTTATGCATGCCGTAAATCGCGTCGCACGGGAAACGTTCGAACAATTTGTCTTCCAGCATGGCCAGCGCGCCGCCCATGCCTTCTTCGCCGGGCTGGAAGATGAAGTTCACCGTGCCGTCGAAGCTGCCATGTTCGGCCAGATATTTGGCCGCGCCGAGCAGCATGGTGGTGTGGCCATCATGCCCGCAGGCGTGCATGCGGCCGGGGTTGTTGCTGCGGTAGGGCAGATTGGTCTGTTCTTCCATCGGCAGGCAATCCATGTCCGCCCGCAGCCCGACCGCGGTTTTGCCGGCGCCCTTGCGCAGCACGCCGACCACGCCGGTGCGACCGACATTGCGGTACACCTCGATGCCCCAGGATTCGAGTTTTTTGGCCACAATATCGGCGGTGCGGTGTTCCTCCATGCCGATTTCCGGGTGAGCGTGGAAATCCCGGCGCATGGCGGTGAGTTCGTCATGATAGGTACGAACGGCTTCGATGATGGACATGCGACGGCACTCCGGAAAGGGTGCGGTGGAGTATGCCAGGGCTGTCGCGCACGTCCAGCGGCGCCCCGGCCGCGAAATCCCGGTTAGCCGGCAGCGGCCGCCAACACTGCCGGATTGCGCTTGCCCCGCAACAACAGCATCGATGCAGCACCGATCACGCAGATCACCCCGGCCGCGAAGAACGACGGCAAATAGGTGG
>JAYTQP010000441.1:0-4112 GCA_043746675.1 Rhodospirillales bacterium
GAGATCAACGAAGTTGGCACCCATAGCGTATTTTTCTGCGAGGTGCAGGCGTTGCGGGTGGCGCCGACCGGGCAGGGGCTGGTGTATTTCGGGCGGCGCTATCACGCGCTCGACCCGGCAAGTTAGGAGCGGGCGATGAGCGAGCTGGCGTATTCCGACAATTTCCTGCGCGGCATTTTGCAGCGGGTGAAGACGATCGCGATGGTGGGCGCATCATCGAACTGGAACCGGCCGAGCTACTTCGTGATGAAGTATTTGCAAGGCAAAGGCTATCGGGTGATCCCGGTCAATCCGGGAACGGCGGGGCAAACGTTGCTGGGCGAGACGGTTTATGCGTCCCTGCGCGATATTCCCGATGCGATCGACATGGTGGACGTGTTTCGGGCGTCCGACGCGGTTGGGCCGATCATGGCGGATGCGATCGCGATTGGCGCCGGCGTGGTGTGGACCCAGTTGGGGGTACGCAACGATGCGGCGGCAGTGGTGGGGATCGCGGCCGGGCTGGATGTGGTGATGAACCGCTGCCCGAAGATCGAGTTCAGCCGGCTGGGCGGCGAGTTATCCTGGTCGGGCGTCAACACCGGGATCGTGCGCAATCGCCCGCCCGAACCGCCATTGGCGCGGCTGCCGAAGGGGCGGAAATCGGCGGCGAAGAATGCAACCTATGGGTTCGAGACCATGGCGGTGCATGCGGGTGCCGCGCCCGATCCGACCACCGGGGCGCGGGCAACACCGATTTTCCAGACCACGGCTTATGTTTTTCAGGATGCGGACCACGCGGCGTCGTTGTTCAACCTGCATGATTTCGGCCATATTTATAACCGGCTGAGCAACCCGACGGTCGCCGTGCTGGAAGAACGGGTGGCGACCCTGGAAGGCGGCCGGGCGGCGCTGGCCTGCGCGTCCGGCCATGCGGCGCAGTTTCTGACGTTCTTCACTTTGCTCGGGCCGGGCGATGAATTCGTCGCCTCCACCAATCTCTACGGCGGATCGCTGACGCAGTTTTCGCTGTCGTTCAAGAAGCTCGGTTGGACCTGTCATTTTGCCGATCCGGCCGATCCGGAGAATTTCCGCCGGGCGCTGACGCCGAACTGCAAGGCGATTTTCGTCGAGAGCCTGGCCAATCCGGGCGGGGTGGTGGTCGATCTGGCGGCGATCGCCGATGTGGCGCATGCGGCCGGGCTGCCGCTGATCGTCGATAACACCTTGGCCTCGCCGTATCTGTGCCGTCCCATCGAGCATGGCGCCGATATCGTGGTGCATTCGATGACCAAGTTCCTCGGCGGGCACGGCAATTCGCTCGGCGGCGTGATGGTGGAGTCGGGAAAATTCGACTGGTCGGCGAACGGCAAGTTTCCGGGCATGAGCGAGCCGGAGCCGGCCTATCACGGGCTGAAATTCCATGAGAATTTCGGCGATTTCGCCTTCACCACCAAGGCGCGGGCGGTGGCGCTGCGCGATTTCGGGCCAACCTTGGCGCCGCTGAACGCGTTCCTGATCCTGACCGGGATCGAAACCCTGCCGTTGCGGATGCAGCGCCACGTGGCCAATGCGCAGAAGGTGGCGGAATTTCTGGCCGCCGATCCGCGCGTCGCCTGGGTGTCTTATGCCGGGTTGAAGTCCAGCCCATACCACGCGTTGGCGGAAAAATATCTACCGCGCGGGGCGGGTTCGGTGTTCACCTTCGGGGTGAAGGGCGGCTACGCGGCGGGCATCAAAATGGTGGAAAACGTGCGGCTATTCTCCCATCTGGCGAATGTCGGCGACACCCGCAGCCTGATCCTGCATCCGGCATCCACAACGCACCGGCAGTTGAGCGACGCGCAGCGGGTGCAGGCCGGGGCCGGGCCGGATGTGATCCGGCTGTCGATCGGCATCGAGTCGGCGGAGGATATCATCCGCGACCTCGATGAGGCGCTGGCCGAAACGGTCTGATCCGTTCACCGATCTGATAGAGGTCTGTGCTAAAAAGCGGCAGGAGGCTTGATATGTGCGGGCTGGCGGGAATTTTTCATCCAGACCGGGATGGGGCGATCGATGTCGCCCTGTTGCGGCGGATGACCGCCGCCCTGGCCCATCGCGGGCCGGATGGCGATGGCTTTCATGTCGAACCCGGCGTCGGGCTGGGGCATCGGCGGCTGGCGATCATCGACCCGACCGGCGGCGAGCAGCCGATGTATAACGAGAACCACTCGGTGGTGCTCGTCTTCAACGGCATGATTTACAATTACCGCGAACTGACTGCGGAGTTGCAGGCGCTCGGCCATGTGTTCCGGACCCGCTGCGACACCGAAACCATCGTGCATGCCTGGGAAGAATGGGGGCCGGCCTGCATCGAGCGGCTGGACGGGTTCCTGTCGCTGGCGCTGTGGGATCGCAATCGCGGCCAGTTTTTCCTGGCCCGCGACCGGCTCGGCAAGAAGCCGCTGTACTACGCCTTCACGCCGGGCGGCGGGCTGGTATTTGCCTCCGAGCTTGGCGCGTTCGCCGGGGTGCCGGGGCTGGACCGCGCGTTCGACGCGGCGGCGGTGGATGATTTTTTCACCTACGGCTACATCCAGGATCCGCGCACGATCTATCGCGGCATTCATAAATTGCCGGCCGCGCATACGCTGCTGCTCCAGCATGGCGCGGCCCGGCCGGCGCCGCGGCGCTACTGGCAGTTGCCAACCGAAAGCCGCGCGATCGATGCAGCGGCGGCGACGGCGGAATTGGTGGCGCGGTTCGATGAAAGCGTGCGCCGGCGGCTGATCGTCGATGTGCCGGTGGGGGCGTTCCTGTCCGGCGGGGTCGATTCGAGCGCGGTGGTGGCGTTCGCGTCCGCCCAACGCCGCACGCCGCTGGACACGTTCACTATAGGCTTCGGCGGCGCGGAGGATGAAACCCCTTTTGCGCAGATGGTGGCCGAACGCTACGGCACCATCCAGCACAACGAACGCGCAACGATGGACATCATCGATGCCGCGCGCGACCAGGGCCAGGTGTTCGGCGAGCCGTTCGGCGACAGTTCCAGCGTGCCGACCCATCGCGTCTGCGCGCTGGCGCGGCGGCACGCGAAAGTGGCGATTTCCGGCGACGGCGGCGACGAAGTGTTCGGCGGCTATCGGCGCTACCAATGGCACCGGATGACCGAGGCGGTTCGGGCCTATCTGCCGAACGGCGTGCGGCGCGGGGTGATCGGGCAACTGGCCCGCATCTATCCGAAAATGGACTGGGCGCCGCGCTGGCTGCGGGCGAAATATACGCTGACCGAGCTTAGCCTCGATGCCGCGCTGGGCTATTTCCGCATGGTCACCAAGGTGCACCGCGAGGCACGCCAGGCGGTGTATTCGGATCGGTTGCGGGCCGACCTGGATGGCTATGATCCGGGTGCCGTGATCGCCGGCCTGATGGATCAGGTCGGCACCGACGATGCGCTGAAAGCGGCGCAATATGTCGATATCCACACCTATCTGGTCGGCGATATTCTGACCAAGGTGGATCGCGCCTCGATGGCCAATTCGCTGGAAGTGCGGGCGCCGTTTCTGGATATCGGGCTGATCGCGTTCGGCCTGTCGCTGCCGCCGGCGCTAAAACTGCGCGGCACCGCGGGCAAACATGTGCTCAAGCGGGCAATGGAGCCGTATCTGCCCAAGCAGGTGCTGTATCGCACCAAGCAGGGCTTTGCCAGTTCGCCGGCAGCGGTGTTCCGGGCCGAGGCGGCACGGCTGCGCGGGCGGCTGCTGGGCGGGGCGATGCTGGAATGCGGCCTGTTCCGCGCGCGCAGCATCGCTGAACTGATCGACCAGCACGCCGCCGGCCAGTTCGACCATAGCCATGCGCTATGGCTGCTGCTGGTGTTCGAGGGTTTTCTGGCCGCGATGGCCACCCCGCCGCTGGCGCCCGCCTTCGCCGATGCCCGTGTCTGACCCGGAGGCGCCGGTCGCCTTTGCCGCCAAGCCATCCATTCTGGCGCGCACCACGCGCGGCGCCGGCTGGATTTTCGGCTTTCGGATTTTCACCCGCATTCTTGGCTCGGTCAGCAACATCATCCTCGCGGCGTTGCTGCTGCCGGCGGATTTCGGCATCTGGGCGATGGGCATCACCAGCCTGCAAATGATCGAAACCCTGTC
>JAYTQP010000442.1:0-4010 GCA_043746675.1 Rhodospirillales bacterium
CGAAAGGTCTTGCTCATGGAACCATAGAATCAGAAATCAGAACGCGTCGGCTAGAAAATTCTCGGACGGACACTAGCCTGCATTTCTCACAGGCGCGCGCGATGATTGCGCCGGGATTGTTCGTCGCTGGCGCCTTGAGGAACGACGCCTGGACACGATCTCAAGGCAAGCGACGAAAGGTGCCCCCTTCGAACCAGGCTGATGCGGACAAGACCAAGCAAGCATGCGCGATCCCTGTGAGAAGGGCGGGTTAGCCCGGCCTATTTCGCCGGCGTGAAGATCGAGGCTTCCACCACATCGCCGACCCGCAAGTCGAGCCGCCCGGCGGTGCCGTCGGCCAGTTCCAGGGTGGCGCGCACCGGCCCGCGGCTGTCGATCACCGCCAGGCTTTGCGGCACGGTGTGTTCGGCGATGCTGTGGATATGTCCGTCGGCGGAAATGAACACCATGTCGAGCGGCACCAGCGTGTTCTTCATCCACATTTCCGAAGCCCGTTCGGTGCCCCAGTCGAACAGCATGCCGCCATCATCAGCCACCTTGGTGCGAAACATCAGCCCGGTGGTCTGCTGGTCCGGCGCCAGCGCCATTTCCACCTGAAACAGATGGCGCACGCCATCATGCGTGATGATGGTCAGCGCCTGCTTGGGCAGCTCGGGCTGTGCGACGGTCTGCGCCCAGCCGATCCCGGCCAATGCCGGCAACAATGCGGCGGCCAGCAGCAGGAAACGGCGGTGGGTCTGGATCATGGCGGGGCGCTCCGATTACGGTCGGCGGGTTCTAGCATGGGGTGCGCACGCCTGTTAGGTGTGGCCAGCAATGCGGGGATGTGCGGTGGCCGAAACCGGGCTTTACCAACCAGTGAAAAATTTCCTGGAACGGCTGGGCTACAGCGTCAAGGGCGAAATCAAGGGCTGCGACATTGTCGCCATCCGGCCCGATGCGCCCGATGTCGTCGTGATCACCGAGTTGAAGCAGCGTTTGTCGTTCGAATTGCTGCTACAAGCCGCCGACCGGCTGGCGCTGGCCGATGAGGTCTGGATCGCCGTGCCCGCCACACGGCGCGGGCGAGACCAGGATCGGCGGGCACATAAATTATGCCGCCTGATCGGGGTCGGCCTGCTGACGGTCAATTTGCGGCACGGCACGGTGGACGTGGTTGCCGACCCCGGGCCATTCGCGCTGCACCGCAACACCCGCCGGCGCTCGCACCTGGTGCAGGAATTTCAGCGGCGGCGCGGCGATCCTGAAACTGGCGGCAGCACCCGCAAGCAACTGATGACCGCCTATCGCCAGCGGGCGCTGGATTGCGCTGTCGCGCTGCTGGATGGCGAGCGCCGCACCCGCGACCTGCACCCGATTGCCCCCGATGCCACCAAGCTGCTGTATCACAACGTCTATGGCTGGTTCGACCGTCTCGGCACGGCGCGCTATCGTCTGACCGAAACCGGCTTCGCGGCGGCGCAGCTATGGCGCACACAAACATCGGAAGGCTGCAACGGGGCGGATCGGTTACAATGAAGGATCATGCGGAACTCGCCGGGATTCTGCATCGGAATGCCTGGATCGCCGACCTGCTCGGTCGTTTCGCGACGATTGCACTACCCGATGCCTGGCTGGTGGCGGGCGCGGTGGCGCAAACGGTCTGGAATGCCCGCTTTGGCCTGCCGCCGACAACTGGGATCAACGACCTCGATCTCGTCTATTTCGACCCGGATTTGTCTGCAGCCACCGAAACCGCGCATGCCGCCCGGCTGCGCACGTTGTTCGCCCACCTGCCGGTCTGGCTCGATGTGAAGAACCAGGCGCGGGTGCATGTCTGGTACGGCGCCAAATTCGGCAAGCAGATCGCGCCCCATCGCTCCGCCGCCGCCGCCATCGCCACCTACCCGACCCCGGCCACCAGCATCGGGGTGCGGCCGCACGATGGACAATTGCAGGTTTGCGCGCCGTTCGGGCTGGCGGATTTGTTCGCCGGCGTGGTGCGGCCGAACAAAGTATTGGTCACTGAGGCAGCCTATTGCGCGAAGACCGCGCGCTGGGCCGCGCGCTGGCCTGGCCTGACCATCCTGCCATGGGCACACGACTGAACGGCGATGGCCGGCACGCCACGGATCGCGCATTATCAAAACTTCGACTCGCCAACCGATGCATGAAGTGGGAAATTCCGCCACGCACGCCGTTCCGTCACAATCACGCCGCCGCGCCGGCAACACCCAGGCCCCGATGACACCACCCCCCCCGAAGACTCCGAACGCCGCGATGTGTGATCGCGCGCCGGCCCTGGCGCCGGACATGCTCATGCACGCGCTCGCGCGGCTGTTGCGCCCGCTGGTGCGGCTGCTGATCCGCGCCGGCATCACATTCCCGGTGCTGGAGGATTTGCTGCGTGGGCTTTACGTCGATGTCGCCCAGAACGATCTGCTGGCGGATCCTAAATCGCGCACCGACAGCCGGATCAGCCTGCTCAGCGGCGTGCATCGCAAGGAAATCCGTCGGCTGAGGCTGGAACCGATGGCGGCCGACGAAACCCCGCCGGTGGTCACCACTACTAGCCAGATCATCGCCCGCTGGCTCGGCAGCCCGCCCTGGATCGATGCCGAGGGCCAGCCGCGGGCGCTGCCGCGCGGCGCCGCCGAACCGATCGGGTTCGAGCGGCTGGTCGCCTCGGTCACCAAGGATCTGCGGCCGCGCGCGGTGCTCGATACGCTGCTCGCCGATGGCGTGGTCAGCATCGATGCCGCGCAGCGTGTGCGCCTCAACCAGGCCGCCTTCGTGCCGCAGCCCGGCCAGGCTGCGCAATTATTCTATTTCGGCCGCAATCTGGCCGACCATATCGCCGCCGCCGCCGCCAACATTTCTGCCCATTCCGCCGCCCCCTTCCTGGATCGCAGCGTGCATTACGACCGCTTGCCGCCCGCACTGGCCGAACGGCTGGAAGCCATCGCCCGCGCGGCAGCACAGAAAATGCTGCTGGAAGTGAACCGCGCCGCACTCGAAATGACCGACGGAACCGACCCGGTTGCCGGCCCGACCCGGCGGGTCAATCTCGGGGTTTATCTGTTCGTCGCCGACGATACCACGGCGCCCACCGAGGATCGCCGATGACCCGCCTCCTGCGCTACCCATCGGCCACGCTCACGCTGCTGGCGTTGTTCGGCTGCGCGCCGGCCGGGCTGCCAGCCAAGCCGACCGCCTGCCGTGTCACCGAAGACGGCGCCCCGCCTGCCGCTGTGTCCGCCGAGGCGCCGGGGCCGCGACTGGCAGGGCCGCGACTGGCCGAACGCGGCATCGGCGGCACCGGCAGCCCGGCCGGGCTCGTCGGCACCATCACCGGCTTCGCCAGCATCTGCCTGAACGGGCTGGAAGTGGCGTACGACCCGGCGGCGATGATTGAGGTCGATGGCACCACGCAACCCGCCAGCACCTTGCGCATCGGCGAAGTTGCCACCATCCGAGCAACCGCGCCCACTCCCCATGCCGGCCTGGTGGCGCAAACCCTGTCCGTGCGGCACGCCGTGTCCGGTCCGATCGAGGCCGTGCTGGTGCCGGGGCCAGATCTCGCGGGGCTCGACCTAATCGTGGCCGGGCAGCATGTGCGGCTGGTTTCAATCGCGCCGGGGGCCGCCCCTCTGGCGGTCGGCGACTGGGTCACCATCAGCGGCCTGCGCGATCCATCACTAACCATCATCGCCAGCCGGATCGACCGTCGCGCGCCGGGCGAGGTGGTGCTGACCGGCCGGCTGGTGCTGGGCGAAGGAAGCGCACGGATCGCCGGTACCAGGCTGCGCGGAACCCTGCCCGCCACGCTGGACGGCCAGATCGTAACCGTGGTCGGCGCCTATCGCGGCGGCGTGCTGGCTGCCGATGCGCTCACCCCCGCGCGCCCGGCGCTGGCCGCCGGCATTGCCGGCACGCTGGTGCTGGAAACCTACGCCCACGCGCAGGACGGACGCCTGGCCCTGGCCGACGGCACCCTGGCCGACCTGCCCGCCGGCCTGGGCGGCGTGCCG
>JAYTQP010000443.1:0-3682 GCA_043746675.1 Rhodospirillales bacterium
GCGGTCAGATTATTGAGATTATCCTGGTTGCCGGCAATCGTCAGGCAGGTCAGTTCCAACCCGCCGGCAAACCCGGCCTCCGCCAGCAATGCCTTCGCCTTGGCCATGTCGAACGGGTAGAGCGGCGCCACCCCATCATACAGCGGCGTGGTGGACGACATGAACGACTTCATCGGCGCGCCCAGGCCGAGCGTGGTGATGGCGATCACCGCATCCTTGTTCACCGCGTAGTTCAGCGCCTGTCGCACCTTCTGGTTGGACAGCGGATTGGCGGCACCGCTTTTCAGCGTCGGCTTCACCATCATCGACAAATAGGTAACCTTGGTCGACGGCCAGAGTTCCATCCGCAGCGTCGGATCGGCCTGCAATTCCTTCACCCGCGCTAGCGGGATGAATTCGCTACCATGCAGTTCGCCAGCCTTCAGTTTCAGGATGCGGGTGCTGTCATCAGGAATAATCTGGAATTCGATCTCATCGACATAGGGCAGCGGCTTGCCGTCAGCGCCGGCACGCCAGTAATGCGGGTTGCGCACCAGCCGCATCACCTGGTTGCGCTTCCATTCCTTCATCATGAAGGGCCCGGTGCCGAGCGGCGTTTCGGCGAATTTCTTCGCCTTTTCCTCATCGGTGGCACCCGGCGTCTTCTCATACGCCGCCTGCGGCAGAATACCGGTGTTGAAGGTGGCCAGCGCGGCCAGGATGGTCGGATCGGGATGCTTCAGTTTCAGCACCACGGTGTCCGCCGCCGTCACGCTCACCGCGCCGATCGAGCCGATCATGTCGTTCCAGGCGCCCGCCTTGGGGTCACGCGCCCGATCCAGCGACCATTTCACGTCCGACGCCTTCAGCGGCGTGCCGTCGGAGAATTTCACCCCTGCCCGCAGGGTCAGGGTCAGGGTCTTGCCGCCGTCCGACAGCGCCCACTTGGTCGCCAGTCCCGGCTGCACCCCCATCCCGTCCGAGGTCGGCAGCAGCAAAGTGTCGTAGATCGAGCCGGACACCCAGATATCGACGTTGGCGTCGGTGTAAACCGGATCGAGTTCCAAACTATCGGCGTAGCGGCCATAAATCAGCTTGCCGCCGCGCTTCGGCGCCGCACTGGCCGGGCCGGCAAGGCTCACCGAAGCCAGGCCGGCGGCAAGACCGAACAATCCGCGACGGGTCGGCGTGAGGGTCGGCGTCATGGCAGGCTCCTGATGATGCAGTGCAAGATGGGCTGGAGTGTTGGGCGCGCGGCCGCAACTGTCAACGCTGTCAGGCAGGTTTTGCCGCTTGAATCGCATGCCAAACCGCCTCCGGAGTCGCCGGCATGTCCAAATTGACCACACCGACACCAGCGAGTGCGTCCATCAACGCGTTCATCACCGCCGGGGCGCCGCCGGCCGCCCCTGCCTCGCCGCAGCCTTTGATCCCGAGCGGATGGCTTGGCGCGGAAGTAGCCAGGGTTTCCAGCGTGATCGCGGGCAGATCGTCGGCGCGCGGCAGGGTGTAGTCCATCAGCGAACCGGTCAGCATCTGGCCGCTTTCGGGATCGTGCCGCACCGCCTCGCCGGCGGCCTGGCCGAAACCCTGCACCACGCCGCCTTGCAACTGACCTTCCAGCAGCAGCGGGTTCAGCACGCGGCCGAAATCATGCAACATGGTGTAGCGTTGCAGCCGCCAGGCGCCGGTTTCCGGATCGATCTCGACCTCGGCAACGTGGCAGCCATTGGGAAACGTCGGGCCGCTTGGCTTCCACCAGCCCTGCCCTTGCAGCAGCGCCGACCCAAGGCTGCGGGCGATTTCGGCCCAGCCGACGGCGCGATCGGTGCCGACCACACGAAATCGCCCATCGGCGAACTGCACGTCGATTTCGGCCACTTCCAACGCGTCGGCGGCAATCGGTGTGGCTTTTTTGACCAGATCGTCGGCGGCAACCGCGATCGCGGCCCCGGCGATCGGGATGGAAGCGGAGCCGCCAGTGCCGTGGCCGGCCGGCGCACGGTCGGTATCGCCTTGCACCAGGTCGATGTCGTCGGGGTCCAGCCCAAGCTGGCTGGCGACCAGTTGGGCGTAGGCGGTGGCATGGCCTTGGCCGTTGGATTGGGTGCTGACCAGAATCGTAACGCGGCCATTGCCGCCCAGTTCGAGGAAGGCGTGTTCGCCCCAGGCGCCGGCGACGCGTTCGCAGTAATGCGCCCAGCCGAGGCCGCGCAGTTTGCCGTGGGCAATGGCGTGGCGGCGGCGTTCGGCGAAACCGGCGTGATCGGCGCGGGCCAAGGCGGTGTCGATCATCGCGGGAAAGTCACCGCTGTCATAAACCAGCCCGAGGCCGGTGCGGTACGGCAGTTCGGCCGGGGTGAGCATATTGCGGCGGCGGAGCGCCAGCCGGTCCTGGCCGAGGGCGCGGGCGGCGTGGTCGACCAGGCGTTCCAGCAGATACACCGCCTCCGGCCGGCCGGCGCCACGGTAGACTTCGGTGGGGGCGGTGTTGGTGAAGGCGCCGCGCACGGTCACATGGATCGCCGGCAGCCGGTAGACGCCGGCCAAAGCCGGCATGTTCGAGGTTGGCGACAACTGCCCGGCGGGAGCGAGATAGGCGCCGACGGCGGCGATGGAATTGACCCGCAAGGCGAGGAAGCGGCCTTCGGCGTCGAGCGCGAGTTCGCCGGTATAGACGTTGTCCCGCGCCTGGTAGTCGGACAGGAAGGCATCGGTGCGTTCGCCGATCCAGGTGACCGTGCGGCCGAGTTTGCGGGCGGCCCAGAGGACGAGGATTTGTTCCGGGTAGAGGGCGTTCTTGATGCCGAAGCTGCCGCCGACATCGGTGACCAGCACACGAAAGTTTTCCTGCGGCTCGCCGAAGGCGGCGGCCAGGGCATCGCGGATGCCGCTGGGCATTTGGGTGCCTGAGGTGAGGGTGTAGCGGCCGGTGGCGGGGTCGAAGGCGCCGATGGCGCCGCGATTTTCCAGTGAGCCGACCTGGACGCGCGGGTTGCGGCTGTCCAGACGGACCACGTGGGCGGCGGACTTGAAGGCCGTGTCCACCGCTGTTTGGTCGCCGGCCGACCAGGTGAAGCAGCAATTGTTCGGCGCGTCCGGCCAGACAGCGGGGGCATCTGGCGCGAAGGCGTCCGCGGTGCCGGTGACGGAAGGCAGCGCGTCATAGTCGACGAACACGCGTTCGGCGGCGTCGCGGGCGATTGCCTCGGTTTCCGCGACGATGAGCACCACGCTGTCGCCGACGAAACGGACGATGTCGCGGACCAAAGCCGGATGCGGCGGGCGGAAGGCGATGTCGGCATCGGCGGGCGTGCCGGGGAGCTTGACGAGGTTGCCGCCGGCGGGGATCGAACCGAGACCGTCGGCGGCGTAGTCCGCACCATCAAGCACCGCCAGCACGCCGGGCAGCGCGCGGGCGGCAATGCTGTCGATGCTGACGATGCGGGCATGGGCGTGCGGGCTGCGCAGCATCATGGCCACGGCGGTGCCGATGGAGCGCAGGTCGGCGGTGAAGCGGCCCTGGCCCAGCAGCAGCCCGACATCTTCCTTGCGGCGCAGTGGCTGGCCGAACGCGTTGCTACCCATGCTGTGTTCCCAAATGCGCGATCCGGTTCAGATGGCTTCGAACAGGATCAGTTCGGAGCGGAACTTGCCACCGATCTCGATGTCGAGGCCAGCCCGGAGGCGGGCTTCGTCGTGG
>JAYTQP010000444.1:0-2335 GCA_043746675.1 Rhodospirillales bacterium
GTGATGAGGGCAACTTTGCCTTCGAGCATTTTTTTAGACATGAGGGGTTCCTCCCGTTGATGTTGGCCGCACCATGCGACGCCGACGCTGGCCTGTCACCCCCCGCAGCGGGGCGCTGTGCTGTGAATTCCTTTGGCTGCTTGCCGGAATTGCGCGGCAGTGGAATGTTTGGCCGGCACGGAATGGATGCGATGCATGTTGGCGATAATGGAACCGGTTCCGGCGTTGGCGGAAACCGCGGAGGTGATCCGCACCAAGTGTGGCGACGGGGCTATGGTGTGGCGCTGCTGGGGCAGCGGGCCGGTGCTGGTGCTGCTGCATGGCGGCACCGGATCGTGGCGGCACTGGGCGCGCAACATTGCCGAGCTGTCGAAAACGCATCGGCTGCTGGTGGCCGATCATCCGGGGTTGGGCGATTCCGACCTGCCGCATGATCCGATCAGTCCAGAATCGATTGCCGCGATCGAAGCTGCCGGCATCGAACGGATCATCGGCGCGCGCGGCTACGATATTTGCGGGTTTTCGTTCGGCGCGATGATATCAGGCCATGTCGCGGCGCAGCGCGGCACGCGGGTGAAAACGTTGACCATCGTTGGCCCAGCGGCGTTGGGCATCGCGCGGCACGCGACGGTGCTGGAAAAAGTGCGCAACAAGGAAGGCGCCGAACGCCGGGCGGCCAACCGGGAAAACCTGGCCCGCTTCATGTTTCTCGATCCATCCAAAATCGACGAAATGGCGATCGATATTCAGGAGCTGAACACGCGGCAGGCGCGGCTGAAAAGCAAGGGGTTCGCGCATACCGCGTCGTTGCGCGATGCCGCCGGGCGGGCGTCGGCGAAGCTGGCGGCGGTGTGGGGTAATGGTGATGTGACCGCGTATCCGGATATCGCGACCCGGATCGCGGCGTTGCGGGCGGTGCGGCCGGATGCGGCGCTGCGGGTGATCGAGGGCGCCGGGCACTGGGTGGGGTATGAAGCGCCGACCGCGTTCGATCGGGTGCTGTTGGATTTGATCGCGTAGAGTCTGTTTCCATTCGCCAATTTATCGTTGCCAAATCGTAATGAAAACGACGTGAGTCAACCCGACTGTCATTTGGCCATTTGAACGAATGCTGGTTTGCAAGGCCCCGCGTAAGGCGTTGGGACGCCGTAAATTTCGATTGTTTGCGGTGCGGTGTTTGGGCGTGTGGCGGTTGCTTGCGGGGGGGATCGCAGCGGTACGCGACCGGCCGCTAGTGCTTCGACTCATTCGGATAGTACCGAATGAGTCGAAGCACCCGGTTGATTTTGTGGTCCGATCCCAACGGGCTGAAGTGCCCGTTGGGATCGGACCACTAGGAGTGCTGCCGGTACGGGTGCCGCCGGCACCGCGTGCGCGTGGCGCCGGCTTCACGGGTGCTGCCGTATTACTGGTCGCTTTTGCGAAATCGGCCGATACCGGATCGTTCGGCTCGCCTGCCGCCGAAGTCCGAAGTTCCATCGCGTCTCGCAACGACTTGCACAGGCGAAGCAGCAGTTGCAGCAAGATGGGTAGTCGCGCGAACGCTTTGAACGCCGCCGCCTCGAACGCTTCAAGCGCACCCGCAATCCGCTGCGCCGTTTCGGCGGCGGGCAAGGGCGCGAGAGGATGGGGCGAGGTATTCATGACAACAGTTATTAACATTAACTCTGCCTCGTTGCAACACAAATCTGCGACTCTGTGCACCGCGTGACTTTGGTCAACGCGAAATCGAGATGCCGGGTCAGCCGCTCTCGGGCCGGTGTGTCGAGCGCCTCGTCCGGCTGCACTGCCATCCCTGGCGAGCCGCCGCGACCGATCGACCGCCAGGCCATCGGGCCCGACCAGGCGCGCTTGCTATCCGGCCTCGTAGCGGATCATCGGCACATTGTGGATGTTGTTTTCTGCCACGCGCCAGAAGCTGTCGTTCTGGAAGCGTGCGAACAGCTCCGGTGGCAGCACCGTGTCGCGCTCGATCCATTCGACCTTGCGCCGGACCTGGTGCAGCCCGGGGGAACCGAGCGCGAGGTCGAAGGCATCGGCTTCATATTCGACATTGTCGAAATCGTGATCGAACGCTGGCTCGTCCAGCATGTCATACAACAGGCGCATCGTATCGGCCGGCGCGCGGGTCAGCGCCTGGTATTCGACCAGGATCAGCCGGCTGGCCTGCTCACCGTAAAAAGCCTCCTTAAGGCAGTCGAGCGCGTAGCCCACCATGCCGTCGCCGCCGGCGAGACGGTTGACCCGGGTGAACACCGTGCCGCCGGCCTCGAAGCCGAACATGCCGGACAATTCGAATGCGTTGCGCCGCACCAACCGTTCCACCGAGTCCATG
>JAYTQP010000445.1:0-10937 GCA_043746675.1 Rhodospirillales bacterium
CGCGCCATCACGGCGTTGTAGCGGCGCTTGTACGGCAGGTCCTCGTTATAGGCACCGTGGTAGGTGGTCACGAACTTCACCCCGGTGCGCTGGCAGGCGAGCCAGGCCGACCACGCCGGGCCGCGCGAGCGGGCATGCACCAGCGCCACCCGCTCGCGGCGGATGATAGCGGCCAGCAGCGCGGCATTGCGCCAGATCCGCCACGGGTTGCGGCTGACCAGCGGCAGCAGAATGTTGCGCCCGCCGGCCCGCTCCACCGCCGGCGCCAACCGCCCGCCGGCGCTCGCCACCAGCGGCACCCCGCCGGCCCGCGCGATCGCGGCGGCGATTTCCACCGTGCCGCGCTCCACCCCGCCGGTTTCCAGCGCCGGGAGAACCTGCAGGACGACGGGGCCGGGAATCGGAATGGGGGAATCGCTCATGCCTCGGCTATATCATGCGGCGACTGGGTGTTGCGCAGGGGGAAGAAAGGAAGCGCTGCTTTTTGAAAAAAGCAGCAAAAACTTTTCATCCCCAAATTCTGGGGGAAGGTATGGAGCGGACGGGGCGGCTGGATCGTGGCGATGGAACCGAACTCGCCTGGGCGCTGCTGCCCGGAGACGGGCCGACCGTCGTGTTTCTGCCCGGCTATAACAGCGACATGGAAGGCGCCAAGGCGCTGGCGCTGCGCGACCTCTGCGGCGCGCGCGGCTGGCCGCTGCTCCGGCTGGATTATTCCGGCCACGGGCGCAGCGGCGGCGCCTTTACCGACGGCACCATCGGACGCTGGATGGGCGACGCGCAAACGGTGATCGAACACGCAGCCGTTGGGCCGTTGCTGCTGGTCGGCTCCTCGATGGGCGGCTGGATCGCGCTGCTGCTGGCCCGCGCCATGCCGGACCGCATCATCGGCCTGGTCGGCATCGCCGCGGCGCCGGATTTCACCGAGCGGCTGATGTGGCAGTCGATGACCCCGACGGAACGTGACCGCCTCACCGCGCAAGGCTACCTCGACGTTCCCAGCGACTACGGCGATCCGTATCGGGTTACCCTGGGGCTGATCGCGGACGGCCGCCGGCATCTGCTGCTCGACACACCGATCCCGCTCGCCTGCCCGGTTCGCCTGCTGCAAGGCCAGCGCGATGCCGACGTGCCCTGGGAAACCGCGCTCCAACTGGCCGTCCAACTGCAAAGCCACGACGTGCAGGTGACCCTGATCAAGGATGGCGACCACCGCCTGTCACGGCCGCAGGACTTAGCACTGCTCACCGGGCTGGTCGCAGCACTCCGCCGCCAGGATGGCGGCTAATCCCGCTCCGCCGCCAGGATGGCGGCTAGGCCCTCGCGAAAACTCGGATAAATCCAACGGCGGCCCAGCAGGGTTTGCGTCCGCGCACTGGCGACCTTGCGGTTTTCGGCCCAGAAACTGCGCGCCATCGGGCTGAGTTCGGCCTGTGCGAACGGGATCAGTGGCGGCGCCGCCACGCCCAGCAGGCGGGCGGCTTCGGCGACCACGGCGGCATTTTCGGCCGGTGCATCGTCGTTCAGGTGCAGCACGCGCCGGCCGGGTGGCAGGGATTGCTGCATCGCCGCCAGCACCGCGCCGGCAATGTCGTCGCGGTGGATGCGGCCGAAAGCATGGCCGGGCTTATCGATGCGGCGGGCGCGGCAGGCGCGGATATCGTCGAATACCGAGCGCCCCGGGCCGTAAATGCCGGCCAGGCGGAACAGATCGACGGCAATCCGGTCGCCCAGGCGCGCCCAGGCGGTCTCGGCCGCCAGCCGCCGCTGGCCGCGCGCGGACGATGGTGCCGGCACGCTCGCCTCGTCCACCCAGCCGCCACCGCGATCGCCGTAAACCCCGGTGGTGGATAAATACCCCGCCCAGCGCAGCGTCGGCGCGCCGGCAATCATCGCCGCATGCGCCGCCAGCACCGGATCGCCGTCATCAGGCGCCGCGGTCGCCACCAGATGCGTCACGCCGGTTAAATCAGCGGCCGCGAACGGCACGATTTCGATGCCCGGCGCCTGCCGGCTTCGCCCGGGATCGCGGCTGGTGCCGATCACCCGCCAGCCCTGCGCCGCCGCCGCCCGGGCGATCGCCAATCCGGAATAGCCCAGCCCAAACACCAGCAGGCATCGCATCATCGGCCCCTTTCGCGTGATCCCACCCGTATCGCACAGGTTTGCGCGCCGACGGCGGCGCAGACTAGACTGCGGCCCTATGGACAAGCGAGCCGCGCTAATCGGCGGCAGCGCCCTGCTGCTGTTGGCCGCCGCCGGCACGGCGGGGTGGCTGGGCCGCACAATCTACACCCCGGGCGACGCCGTCACAGCCAGCATCGCCGCGACGTTGCCCATCCCGCCGTTGCCGCCCCGGCTGCCCGAAAGCGAACGCTACGACCGCTGCCTTGCACAAGTCACCGACGACCCGACCCGCGCCGCCGCCGAAGCCGAGGCGTGGGCGCAGGAAAGCGGCGCGGTCGCTGCCCGCCATTGCCTGGCGCTGGCCGACCTCGCGCTCGGCCACCCCGATCAGGCCGCCACCCTGCTCGAAACCCTGGCCGATATTGACGCGATCGCCGCCCCGGGCGGCGCGATTGCCGCCCCGGTGCGCGCCACCATGTTCGATCAGGCGAGCCAGGCCTGGCTGCTCGCCGGCGACGCCAAAGCGGCCTACCAGGCCGCAAGCCGCGCGCTGGCGCTGGCCCCGGACAATCCCGATCTGTGGGTCGATCGCGCCGGCGCCTCGATGGCGCGGCAACGTTTCCAGGCCGCGATCGACGATTTTACCCAAGCCTACGCACGCGATACGCGCCGCAACGACATTCTGGTGCAACGCGCGGGCGCCGCCCGCATGCTCGGCCATATCGACGTCGCGCTGGACGACATCGAGCGCGTGCTCACCGCCGACCCCGACAACGCCGAAGCCCTGCTCGAACGCGGCATACTGCGCCAGCGCCGCAACGACATCGCCGGCGCGCGGGGCGACTGGAACCGCGTGGTCGCGGTCGCCGCCGACAGCCAAACCGCCGACCTCGCCTTGCAGGACCTGGCTTTGCTCGATGCCGGGCCAGTGCGGTGAGGTGTGGGGATCCGCCGCCGATCCGCTAGAAATCGAGGTCAGCGTAATGCACGGCCGCCGTCATGCCCGGCACCCGGTCCGCCAGCAATGGCCGAAAACTAGGCCGCGATTTGATCCTGGCATACCATTCGCGCGCCGATGGGCTAACATTCCAGTCCACGTCGCCGGCGAAATCCAGTACCGACAGATGCGCCGCAGCGGCGAAATCGGCCAGCGAGATTGTGCCGCCAGCGAGATAGCGGCGGGTTTCCGCCAGCCAGCCGATATAGGGGAGATGTTCCCGAAGGCTGGCATAGCCCAGCCGCAGGGACGCCGCATCCGGTTCGCCGCCACCGGCCAACCGGCGCAGATATTTCTGCCCGTTCAGCCGGTCGGTCACCTCGCAGGCGAATTTCTCGTCGAACCAGGCCACCAGCCGCCGCACCTCCACCCGTTCGTGACGCGTGCCCCCCAGCAACGGCGTGTCGGGGTAGGCCTCTTCCAGGAATTCGCAGATCACCGACGATCCCGGCACCGCCTGGCCGTTATCCTCCAGCATGGTGGGCACCGTGCCGGCCGGATTCAGATCGAGATAATCCGGCCGCCGTTCCCAGACCTTCTCCACCCGCAACTCAAACGGCAGCCGCTTTTCGGCCAACGCCAGGCGCACTTTGCGGCAGAACGGCGACAGCGGCAGGTGAAACAGATAGCGCATCCCGGCACCCGACCGATCAGGGCGTCGGTTTCGGCTTGAACGGGTTGTTGGCGATGCCGCGCGCCGCCAGTTCAGTTGCGTGCGCCGCCATCGTCTGGGCCAGCACTTTCTGCGTCCAGGGATTGGCATAAGCCTGCCATTGTTGCGCAATCGGCCCTTGCTCTTTAAGAAACTTGTTGCCGAGCGGGCTGCTCAGGAAGGTATGGAGCTGCTTGAGCTCGTCCACCGTGAACGCGCTGGCCCAGGCATCGACGATGGCGGTGGTGATTTCCAGCGACTGGCCGGCGAAATCCGGCATCAGCACCTCATCGACCACTTTGGCCATTTCCAACGGCGGCTTCTGGTTGGCCTGGGCGAAGCCCAACGCGATCTGATTGCGAATCTGGATCAGCAGATTTTGCGTCTGCGCCGGGAAGTTCAGCCGATCTCCCAGCGCGCGGGCTTCCTTGCGGGCTTCCTCACTCGGCGGCTTCGTCGGCGCCGGCACGGCGGGTTTAACGGGGGCCGCCGCCGGCTTGGCCGGGGCTGCGGCCGCCGGCTTGGCAGGCGGGGTTTGTGCCAGCGCCGGCGCGCCAACCTGCACCCCTGCCATGACGCAGGCGGCAAGCAGCAGCTTCAAGGAACGGCCCGGGTAGAAAAAATACATCGCTCTGCTTCCTGTTCTATCGCGCCGCCCGCCGGCCGCACGACGGTTAGCATAGCTTGGCGATCCTGTCCGCGCAAAAACCGGCGCGCGCCGCCCGAGGATTACCAGTTGACTGCCACCGATGCCGGGGCTACATCGCCGGCCTCCGCTGTTCCCGCGAATGGCGGCGTGTTGCCCTGGTGGCGGAATTGGTAGACGCGCAGGTTTCAGGTACCTGTGGCCGAAAGGTCGTGGAAGTTCGAGTCTTCTCCTGGGCACCAAGTATCTTCGCGGGCGCCATTTACGGCGGGCTACAACGCCTGCGTGGCCAAACTCCAGCGTGAAATGATCCGTTCATGGCCGACGCCACGCAAACCGTTCCCCGCGTGCAATTACCCAGCGTGCAATTGCCCAACGTGAAACTCCATCGCCACGACCTTCCCGATGGCCTCGACCTCGGCCCGGTGATTGCCGTGGATACCGAAACAATGGGGCTGGACCCGCGCCGCGACCGGCTCTGCCTGGTGCAGCTTTCCGCTGGCGACGGCACCGCGCACATGGTGCAGATCGTCCCGCCCGCGCACGGCGGCCGGGGTGCGGACTGCCCCAACCTTAAAGCCCTGCTGGCCGATCCGGCGCGGGTCAAGCTGATGCATTTCGGCCGCTTCGATGTCGCCATGCTGCAAAAATCGCTCGGCATCGTGGTCGCACCGGTCAAATGCACCAAAATCGCCGCCAAGCTGGTGCGCACCTTCACCGACCGCCACGGGCTAAAAGATTTGTGCAAGGAACTGCTCGGCATCGACCTGTCCAAGCAGCAGCAGACCTCCGACTGGGGTGCGGCCGAACTGACGCCGGAACAACTAAACTATGCCGCGTCCGACGTACTCTATCTGCACGCGCTCTGGGCCAAGCTGGAAGCCACCCTGCGGCGCGAAGGGCGGCTGGAACTGGCCGAGGCCTGCTTTGCCTTCCTGCCCACCCGCGGCACGCTCGACGTGCTCGGCTGGGACACGCCCGATATTTTTTCCCACTAACCCGACACGTCCGGCGTGATGGCGCCCGATCGCCCGCCGCGCGCACGGCCCGCCCTTGGGTTGCAGGGTCGCATGCTCACTGCGATCCTGGCGCTGCTGCTGATCGCGGTCGGCACGGTTTGGCTGCTGCCGCGAATTCTGGACGCCAGTCAGCACCGCGACGTGATCGAACGGCTGGCCGCCCGCGCCCTGGGGCGAAGCGTTCGTATCGAGGGCCCGGTGGCGCTGAGCCTGCTGCCGGAGCCGTCGCTGGTCGCCGCCAACGTGACGGTGGGCGACGACGATCCGCATGGCCCGCAAATTACGGCGCGCGAACTGCGTCTGCGAATCGGGCTGCTGCCGCTGCTGTCCGGCCACCTCAACGCCCGCGACCTGGTGCTGTCCGGCGCCGATATCCGCCTGCCCGATCCCAAATCATTCGGCCCGACCGACGCCGGGCTGCTGACCATGCGGCCGCCGGAATGGCTGTCCGGCCTGTCGGCGCGGATCGAGGCCGGGAAGGTGCATTTCGGCGCATTGCTGCTCTCGGATGTCAACGTCACCGTGCAGTCCGATGCCGAAACCGGCAGCTACACCATCGACGGAACGCTCCGGGTGGCCGGGCGGCTGACCGAACGGGCGGCACCGGCCAAACCGGACGGCTGGCATATTACCGCCAAGCTGCTGCGCGGCGGGCCGGATGGCGCGGTCGGGCTAGATGTGGCGATCGACGGTCGCGGGCCGGCTGCGGGCACCGAAGTCGGATTGATCGCGCAGGTCGCCGAGAACGGCAGCAGCAGCGGGCAACTAACCGCGCGCGGCCCCAATCTGGCGCAGCTCGGCCCGGCGCCGAACCTGCCGTTCCAGCTCACCGGGCGGTTCAGCCTCGGCGACGGGCTCGCCGCGGTGGACACTATCGAAGGCACGCTTGGCGGCAGCCCGGTGCGCGGCGCGGTTTCGCTGCGGCTGTCGCCACGGCCGCGGCTCGACGTGGCGATCGGGGTCACAAGGCTCGACCTCGATGGCTGGATGCAAACCTTGCCGGCGTTGCTCAGCAACAGCCTCGGCAACGATCTTACCTTCGGGCTGGATGTGTCCGCCGAGGCGGCGCCGCTGGCCGACGGCATGCTGCGTCAGTTGCACCTGGCGCTGGATATGAACGAAACAGGCACCATCTTGCGTGAAGCCCGCGCGATCGTGCCGGGCGAGGCCTCCATCGCACTGGCCGGCAAGATCCTGCCGCCAAACCCGGATTTCGCCGACAGTCCGCGCTTCGTCGGCACAATCGAACTGGCCGCGCCGGACCTGCGCACCAGCCTGGACTGGGCCAGCGCCGCCGGCCTGCCGATCCTCCGCCGGCTACCGCCAGGCGTGCTGCGCACTGCCACCCTGGCCGGCAGCCTGACGCTCACCCCAACCAGCGCGACGCTGTCGGCGCTGCGCGGACGGATCGATAACGCGGTCGCCACTGGCGACATCGCAATTCATGTCGCCACCGGCGACATCGCCCTCTACCTCGCCACCCGGCCGGCAATCGCCGCCCACTTAAATCTGGATCACCTCACGCTCGATCCCTGGGTGGCGGATTGGTGGGCTGCCCCCTGGCCGCAGGTTGAAAGCCTTGGCGGACTGGCCGCCGGGCTCGACCTCGATCTGGCCATCACCGCCGCCAAAGCCCGCCTGCACGGCAACCAACTGGCGCCGTTCGCGCTGCAACTGGCCCGCAGCCGGGGCCGGCTGGCATTGTCGAAGCTCAGCTTCGAGATCGGCGGCGTGCAGGTGGCAACATCCGGCGCCTGGCTCGAAGGCAAGCGGCTGGCCGATGGCAAGCTCGAACTGCGCACCGCCGATCTGTCGAACCTCGAAGGGGCGCTGCCGGCGTTACCACCGGCGCTGGCGCCATGGCTGCGGCCACTGCTGCGCGGCGCCGGCAACCTCAGCCTGGTCGCCTCCGGGCCGGTCGCCGCGTTGGCGCTGAGGCTGACCGGCGACCTCGGCGATCTGCGCTTCGATCTGCAGCCGCTGCTCAATATCCCGGCGCTAAGCTGGCGGGGACGGCTGGCCCTGCGCCACCCCGGCGCGCCACGGCTGGCCGCACAGCTCGGGCTGCCCGGCGCCCAGGCCTGGCTCGGAGATGGCTCCTTCAGCCTCGCCGCCCAACTCAGCGGCACCCCCAGCGCGATCATCTGCGACTATTTCGACCTCGGCGCCGGCGGGCTGCGGGCGTCCGGCCAACTCGGCCTCAAGCCCGGCGACGCCCCGGTGCTGAGCGGGCGCATCGCCGCCGAAACCCTGCCGCTGCCGCCGGCCCACCGCCGCACCACCGAGCCGCTGCCGCTGGGCTGGCTGGTCGGCTGGCAAGCCGATGTGGCGCTCTCGGCGGGAGAAATCTCGCGCGCCGGGATCTCGCTGCTGGACCATCTGACCGGACGGCTGACCCTGGTAAACGGCCAGGCCGGGCTGCGCGACCTGGCCGCCGGGTTCGCCGGCGGCCGCCTAACCGGCAATCTCAACCTCGATACCGTCGTCGAACCGCCGCGCGTGCAACTCGACGCCACCCTGGCCGCCGCACTGATTTCCCATCCGCTCTGGAACACGCCAGTGGATATCCGCGGCGCCCTGGTTGATGGCAAAATCGCCCTCGAAGCTGCCGGCCATACCCCCGGCGCGCTGCTCGCCAGCCTGTCCGGCAATGCCGACCTGGTCCTGCGTGAGGGAACTTTGAACGGCCTCGCGCTCGCCGACCTCGCCGGCACGCTGACCGACGCGAAAGCCCGCGCCGCGTTAAGCGCCGGCACCACCGCCTTCGATCGTCTGGTCCTGGGGCTTTCGATTGACCACGGCGTGGTGACCGTCGGCCAAAGTGCGCTGACCGCGCCCGCCGGGCACATCCAGGCCAGCGGGCAGCTCGATCTGACCTCCGGTCGGGTCGATCTGCGGCTCGGCCTGCGCCCGGCGATGCCCGACAGCCCGGAAATCGGGCTGCGCCTGAACGGCATCACCCCCGCGTTGGCGCGCACGCCCGAACTTTCCGCCCTGATCCGCTGGCGTGCCGAACATCCGCCGCCGCACTGATACCAACCGCCCTAAACGCCGGAAGGGTCGGCATTTAGGGCGGTTGGTATTGCGCCGTGCCCGGGGGCCTGTCGGCGTTCCTCGAAAAGATCGTCGAGTAGCCCCACCAGCCGACCGGCAATGCTGGGGCAACCGGCGCGAACCGCTTCCTGGGCCAGGCCGATCAAATGATCGCAAACCATCAGCGGGCTTGGCGTAACCATGGCGGATGGATTAGGATTGGAAATCATGGCATCGATCCTGCGGATTTTCCTGGCCCTGATCGGCGTCCGACCCTGGCCGTGCAACGTGCGGAGAGCGATTTTGCCCTGCTTTCTTGTGCGCCCGATGGTTTATGCAACCGTTAACGCGGATGCCGCAGCGCGTACACCCGCAATGCCGAGGCGAGCGGGCGTGCCGGCACCCTAGCGGCATCGATTTCCGCTACCAGCGCTGCCAGCGCCATATCCCTGGTCTGCGCCAGCACCGCCAGCGCATCCCAGAATTCGGGTTCCAGCGCCACGCTGGTGCGATGGCCGGACAGGCTGAAACTGCGCTTGGTCAACATCCGCCGAGCCGGCCGACCGCCCAGGCAGCGGCCTCGGCCACCACCGGATCGGAATCGTCGCGCAGCTTTTCGGCCACCGGGCGCAACGCCGCATCCGCCGAATTGCCGATCGCGGTCAGCACGTTGCGCACGAAACGGTTGCGCCCGATGCGCTTGATCGCCGAGCCGGCAAAGAGTTTGCGAAATGCCGCATCGTCCAACCCTGCCAGCGCGGCCAGCGCGGGCGCGGCCAGATCGTCGCGCGCCTGCAACTTGGCGTGGCGCGCACGGCTGGCGAAACGGTTCCACGGGCAGACCGCGAGGCAATCGTCGCAGCCATAAATGCGGTTGCCGATCGCCGGTCGCAGCGCCAGCGGAATCGGACCGGCATGTTCGATGGTGAGGTAGGAAATGCACCGCCGCGCATCGAGCTGGTACGGCCCGACAAAGGCCTGCGTCGGGCAGACATCGAGGCAGTTCTGGCAGGTTCCGCAACGATCTTCATGCGCCGGATCGGGTTGCAGATCGAGCGTGGTGAAAATCTCGCCCAGGAACAGCCACGATCCATGCCGGCGCGAGACCAGGTTGGAATGCTTGCCCTGCCAGCCCAGCCCGGCGCGCGCGGCGAGCGGCTTTTCCAGCACCGGGGCGGTATCGACGAACACTTTTACCGCCGGCCCGAAGCGGGACACCACGAACTGCGCGAGATGCTTCAGCATCCCCTTCATCACGTCGTGGTAATCGCGGTTGCGCGCGTAGACCGAAATCGCGCCGCGGTCTTTTCGTTGCAGAATTGCCAGCGGATCGTCCGCCGGGGCATAGGACAGGCCGAGGCAGATCACACTGCGCACGGCCGGCCACAAGGTTTGCGGGTTGGCACGCTGGTCGGCGCGCTCAGCCAGCCAGCCCATGTCGCCATGCCGGCCGGCGGCGAGAAATTCCTGCAAGCGGGTGCGCGCCTGCGGCCCCAGATCGGCCGGCGCGAAGCCGACCGCATCGAAACCGAGCGCCAGCGCCTTGGCGCGAATGGCGTCAGCCGCGGCCGCGATAGCCTGATACTCCCTGGTCCGGGATCCAAACGCCCGCCGGCGGCGCCCCGGTCTGCCAGAACACATCGATCGGGATGCCGCCGCGCGGATACCAGTAGCCGCCGATGCGCAGCCAGTGCGGCGCCAGCAGATCGACCAGCCGAACGCCGATTTCCACCGTGCAGGCCTCGTGAAAGGCGCCATGGTTGCGGAACGCGCCGAGGAACAGTTTCAGCGATTTGCTTTCCACGATCCAGCCAGCCGGCACGTAGTCGATCACCAGATGGGCGAAATCCGGCTGTCCGGTGACGGGACAAAGGGAGGTGAATTCCGGCGCCGCGAAGCGAACGAGATAGCGCAGATCGGGGTGCGGGCTGGGAATTTTCTCCAACACCGCCTCCGCCGGAGATGCCGGAGGCGCCACGTGATGTCCCAACTGGGTCAGATCGTTCATTGGTCCCCTGCCTGCCATTGTGCCCGCGTGGCGGCGCTGAAGTCCGCCAACGCGCCGGCCTCGATGGCGCCGCGGATGCCCGCCATCAGATCCTGATAATAGGTCAGATTATGCCAGGTCAGCAGCATCGGCCCCAACATTTCGCTGCTGCGGAACAGATGATGCAGATAGGCGCGGCTGTGGCGCGCACAAAACGGGCAGGCGCAGCCGGGATCGAGCGCCCCGCCATCGTCGGCGAAGCGGGCATTGCGCATGTTGAACACGCCGCGGCGTGTGTAGGCGCGCCCGGTGCGGCCGGCGCGGGTGGGGATGACGCAATCGAACATATCCACCCCGCGCGCGACCGCGCCGAGCAGATCGTCCGGCGTGCCGACCCCCATCAGATAGCGCGGCCGGTCGGTCGGCAGCAACGGCATCGTGTAGTCCAGCACATCGTACATCGCCGCCTGGCCCTC
>JAYTQP010000446.1:0-4922 GCA_043746675.1 Rhodospirillales bacterium
GGGAAGTCTGCCGGTTGAGGGCCGGCGCGGGATTTTTGCGGCCGGGAAGGAGGGGCCGCCGCCATGATGCTGGGACATCATGGCAAGGATCCGACGCGCCCAGTCGCAAAAAGCACCGCCGGACCGACCCGGCAGACTTCCCGGACGGATACTAATATGAGGCTAAAATTATACCGTGCGGCCAATATGGCGGCGGCGATGGACGCGGTTCGCGCCGAACTGGGCGGCGAGGCGCTGATCCTCAATTCGCGCCGGATGAAGGACGGGGTGGAGGTGACCGCCGGGGTTGATGCCGCGCCGGTGGCGGTGGTCGCGCCGGCGATGGTGGTTACACCGGACAGCGCCCGCCCGGCGCGGTTGCAGTGGCACGGGGTGCCGGCGGCGCTGGTGGCGAAGTTGCAGCAGGGGCCATTGCCGTTCGCGCTGCAACTGGCGCTGCGCTTCACTGGCCTCGATCTCGCGCCGCAAGCGCCGCCGCTGATGTGCGTCGGGCCGCCTGGCGCGGGCAAAACCCTGGCGGTAGTACGGCTGGCCACAAGGCTGGTGCTGGCCGGGCAGACGCCGCTGATCGTCACCACCGATGGCAACCGCGCCGGCGCGGTTGAACAATTGCAGGCTTTCACCCGCCTGCTCGGGCTTGATCTGGTGGTGGCCGACGATGCGGCTGCGGTCAGCCTTGCCCTGCAGGCGCGCGCCGGCCCGGTGTTGATCGACACTGCCGGCTGCGATCCGTTCGACCCGGCCGACCATGCCGAACTGGCTGACATCGCCGGGCATGCCCGGGCCCGGATGGCGTTGGTGCTGCCGGCGGGGCTCGATCCGCAGGAATCGCAGGATATTGGCGCCGCCTTTGCCGCTGCCGGGGCGAGCGTGCTGATCGCCACCAAAACCGACCTCGCCCGCCGCCTCGGCGGCGTGCTGGCGGCGGCCGGTTGCGGCCTTGCGCTGACCGAGGCCGGCATCGGCGCCGGCGCCGCCGATGGCTTGACCGCGCTAACGCCCGCCTGGCTCGCCGACCGCCTGATGCAACGCCGCTCCGGAGCGAACCCGAAATGACCCAAACATCCGGCCAGATCATCGCGGTTGGCTCCGGCAAGGGCGGCGTCGGCAAAACCTGGCTTGCCGTAACCGTCGCCCATGCGCTGGCGCGTGGCGGGGCGCGGGTGCTGCTGGTGGATTGGGATCTCGGGTTGGCCAATCTGGATGTGCAGCTCGGTCTGATGGCGCAGGCCGATCTCGCCGCGGTGCTGCGCGACCGCACGAAGCTGGCGGATGCGATCACGCCGCACGCCGCCGGCTTCGATATTCTCGCCGGCAGCTCCGGCACCGGCGCGCTTTCGGCGATCGACCCCGGCAGCCTCGCCTTTCTGCTAACTTCGGTGCGCGCGCTGGCCGATCGTTACGATCATATTATCTGCGATCTGGCGGCCGGGGTTGATCCGGTGGTGCGCCGGATGGCGGCGTTCGCCGATCTGCTGCTGGTGGTGGTGACGGACGAGCCGACCAGCCTGACCGATGCCTACGCAATGCTGAAGCTGCACACCCAGGACAGCAAGGCGCGGCCGCCGCGCATCGTTGTCAACCGTGCCGCCACACCGCAGGCCGGCGCACGCACTTACGCAACCCTGGCGCGCGCCTGCCAAAATTTCTTGGGGCATTCACCGGCGCTGGCCGGGGTTATTCGCCGCGACGATCGGGTGGCCGATGCGATCCGCCGGCAAACTTTGTTGCTGCTGCGCCACCCCACCAGCGCGGCGGCGGCCGATGTCGAGGCGGTTGCGGCCGGGCTGACCAAAACTAGGGATCAGACGCTGATGCTGGCGGCGTCGAAGCCTTCGTTTGCGCGCAGCAGGGCTTGAGCGTAGGGGTGGCGCACCTGCCCGGCAGCCAAAGCTTCGGCGATGGTGGTTTCCAGCAATTCGCTGCCTCTCGCGCGCCAGCGCGAAGTCTCGGCAAGGCTCCTAGAGCGCGATCCGTTCATATTGAATCGGTTGACGCACTCTAGCATGTTGTTTTATCGATCATCATCATCTGTTCAAATGAAGCCATTTGAACAGATGATGATCTAGACGAGTTCGGCGGGGGCCATCGGGCCTCCCACGGTTATCAGCCGGTTGATCTGCCCTTGCGCCATGCCGACCAGCATTGGTCGCTTCGGCCCCGGCAGCAAGGCGATGTCGTAGAGCTCGCGTACCGTCCCGCCCAACCGCAACCAGTGGGCGGTCTGGCCAGTGGTCAGGTCGATCACCAGAACGGCGCACTCGGCTGCCCGGGCCTGGGACTTTAACCGATCCTCCAGTGGCAGGCCGCTAAAGACTTCGTTGCGGCGCGGCAGTGAAATACCAACGAGCGCGAAGTTTTTGTGCAGCGCCAAGCCACGGGCGAAACCTGGCACGAAGGCAATCGCGTCAAACCGGCCCTGGACTGGATCGACGATCCCGAGTTCGCCGGTTCCGGCGTTGAGCACGTAGAGTTTGCCATCATGCAGGCGCGGCGAATGCGGCATGGTCAGGCCATGGCAGATAACGGCGTTGGCGGCGATATCCATCACCACGCCGCCGCCGATGCGCCCCTCCGCCCAGCTTTTAATGCTGTCACCGGTGCCAGCCGCGGTCATATAGGCAAGTGCGCCGGTCGCGGGATCGAGCGCGACACCATTCAGATGGCATCGATCTTCCGGTGCCAGGCGGCTGATGAAGGGCGGCCGCCAGACCGGCCGGAAGCTGTTGCCGTCATCGACGGTTGCCAGGCAAGAGAACATTGTGTTGACGAATACTAGCCGCCCCGACGGCAGTACCCCCACGTCGTGGGCGAAAACGTCGCCGGTGAACCATGCGACCTGTGGCACGTAGACCGCGTCGTGTCCTTCAAGCTCCCCGCCCGACGGGATCACGTTGTCGAACCGCCAGATTGCGTTCAATCCGGCCAAAAATAGGCTGCGGTCGCTAACGGCAAGGCCGAGCGCACGCTCAAAGGTTCGCTCGGTCACGCTGAGCTGGCCCGCGTTGGGCGCGCCGACCAGGAAGAGTTTGCCGATTTGGTAGATGGTAATCGCCAGCGCCAGGCCTTCGGCGTCCAACCAGGCAGGGAAGCCGTCCGACGCCTCGACCGAGTATGGCGGTGCCGAGTTCGCCGGAGGTACTGATCTGTTGGGTTACCGACGGCACCCTGGCCGGCACCGTGATGGTGAAGGATATCCTGACGGGTTCGCTCGCCTCGCCCAATCCGGGTAATTTTACCAACATCGGCAGCAAGGTGATTTTCAGCGCCGTTGATGCAACCCACGGGCGCGAATTATGGGTGACTGACGGCACGTCGGCCGGAACAACGCTGCTGGTGGATATCTATCCAGGGCGGCTCGATGGAGGGATCGCGACGTCGTTCTTTTCCGTTGGTACTGTCGCGGTGTTCGGTGTTTATAATAGCTTAGTCAACACGCGGGGGTTGTGGGCCACCGATGGCACCGCCGCCGGCACGTCGCTTCTGGTCAACATCCCAAAATCCAGCCCGAGCTACATCACCCCGTTCGGCGCAAAGCTACTGTTCCGTGCCTGGGATGGGGTTGTCGGGCATTTTGGCGATTTGTGGATTACCGACGGCACAGCCGCTGGCACCACGCAATTACTGCCATCGGCGGGCCATATTCCGCAGAGCGTCAAGCCGAACATCACCGACCTTGGGGCCAGCGGGCGGGCGGTGTTTTCCGCCAATGACGGAACCAATGGCAACGAATTATGGGCGACCGACGGCACCGCGGCCGGGACCATCATGGTGGCAAATATCGCCACGGCGAGCTACGCATCAAGCAATCCTGGCCCGATTGCGCTGCTTGGCACCACTGGGCGAGGCGTTTTTGCCGCCGCGCCCACGGCGAGCGGCACGCAACTATGGGTCACCGACGGCACTGCGGCTGGGACCTCGGCGCTCAAAACATTCTCAGGTGGCTATAACTCCGGCTCGACGGCTTTTCTCGGTGCTGGCGCTGGAAATTCGCCGGTTACCTTGGGTAACCAGGCCTTGTTCATCGGCAAGGATGCAGGCGTAACGGCGTTATGGGTGACGGACGGGACAACTGTCGGCACCACCATTCTCTCGACCGCGGTGACCTCCATTGGCCCGCGCGACGCTGGCGCGACCAGCTTTACCGGCCTTGGATCCAAGGAACTGTTCTGGTCGGGCACCGGGATAGGTTCGTCGCCTTGGATCACCGACGGCACGGCGGCGGGAACCTTCCAGCTTTCGACCACGGCGACGCGGGGCGCCTACGGCTTCACTGTGGTTGGCAATCGCGCGGTGTTTGACGCCTACAGCGGCGCCTATAAAGAGCTTTGGGTGACCGATGGCACCCGGGCGGGCACCTATCTGCTCGACAAGATCAACCCGACGGGTGCATCGGCGCCAGCCAATTTCACTGCTATGGGCGGGAAGGTCTTTTTTTCCGCCGATGAAGGCACCAGCGCCGGCAAGCATGGGCGGGAGCTTTGGGCCACCAACGGGTTCTCCTTTGGCACCGCAATGGTGAAGGACATCAACCCGGCGTACTACACCCAATCGAGTAACCCGACAGCGTTTGCAGGGGTGGTGCTGCCGTGCTTTGCCGCCGGCACCCGGATTGCCACCCCGGCGGGGGACGTTCGGGTGGAAGCGCTGCGGCCCGGCGATCAGCTTGTCACCGCGTCCGGTCAGCCGCGCGCAATTCGCTGGATCGGCCACCGCGCCGTCGCGATCGCGCGCCACCCGAAGCCGGATGATATTCAGCCGATCCGCATCGCGCCGCACGCCTTCGCTGCCTCCCAGCCGCACAGCGCGCTCTACCTGTCGCCAGACCATGCTGTGTACGCCGACGGTGTTCTGGTGCCGATCCGTTATCTGGTGAACGGCAGCACCATTACCCGCGAAGACGTGGCGCGCGTTACCTACTA
>JAYTQP010000447.1:0-4961 GCA_043746675.1 Rhodospirillales bacterium
TTGCCGTACTCGGTGCGCTTGACCACGCCGTTGACGATTTCGCCGACACGATCCTTGAATTCCTCGAACTGCTTCTTGCGTTCATATTCGCGCACCCGCTGCACGATCACCTGTTTGGCAGTCTGGGCGGCGATGCGGCCGAAATCGATTGGCGGCAGCGGATCGACGATATGCTCGCCGACTTTGATGCCGGGCTGGAACTTGATCGCGATATGCACCGGGATCTGGGTTTCCTCGTTTTCCACCACCTCAACCGCCTCGGTCCAGCGCGACAGCCGGACATCGCCGGTCTTGCGGTCGATGGTGGCGCGAATATCCTTCTCATGGCCGTATTTGGCGCGGCCGGCCTTCTGAATGGCCTGCTCCATCGCCTCCAGCACTTCTTCCCGCTCGATCGATTTCTCCCGCGCCACGGCGTCGGCGACGAGCAGGAGTTCGGGGCGGGCGATCGAGGTATCCATGGGGCGGGCCTTTGGCTAATTCAGATTGGAGGGTTGGGCAGTGGCTGCGATGAGCGCATCGGTCAGCACCAGCTTGGCGCGGCGGATGTCGAGCAGCGGCAAAGCGACGTCGGTGCCGTCATCCAGCCGCAAGCGTGCGTGTTCGGCGTCCGCGCCCAGCACAATGCCGTTGAAGCGCTTGCGGCCATCGATCGGGAACTGGGTTTCAACCCGGGCGAGATGGCCGGCGAAGCGGACCCAATCCTTGCGGCGGGTAAGCGGGCGGTCGATGCCGGCGGAGCTGACTTCGAGCGTCCATTCGCCAGGAATGGGATCGCTGACATCGAGCACGGCGCCGGCGGCGCGGCTGATGGCTTCGCAATCCTCCACCGAGATCAAAGCGCCATCGGCGCGGTCCGCCATGATCTGCACCGTCGGGCTTTCGCGCCCGAGCACGGCGACACGAACCAGTTCGTAACCGAGATCGGCCAAAGTCGGCACGATGATGGCAACGATGCGCGCCTCCAACCCGGTATGCACGGGCTGATCGAGGTCGGGTGGTTGGTCGGACTGCGACAAGGGAAGGGCAAGCTCCAAAGCAAAAAAGGCGGCCGGTTAAGGCCACCCCCAGGAAGCGCTGGAAGATGTGAGAACCTGTTATTTAGTCCGCACGGCATGGCAACGCAAGGGCCGAGGTGGCCAGACACGCCGTTGCTGGGATATGAACCCGCCATGACCGCGCCGCCCGGCTTCCCCGAACTCTGCCTTGTTGTTCCGGTGTTGAACGAGCGCGACAATATCGCGCCGCTGGTGGCGTGCGTGGATGCGGTCCTGGCCGGGACCGCGTGGGAAATTATTTTTGTCGATGACGACAGCCGCGATGGCACGCGGGCGGCGATTGCCGCGGTGGCCCGACCGAACGTCCGCCTGCTGCACCGGATCGGCCGGCGCGGGCTGGCGAGCGCCTTCGTCGAAGGCGCCCAGGCCAGCCTGGCGCCGCTGATCGCCGCGATGGACGGCGATTTGCAGCACGACGAGCGGCTGCTGCCGCAAATGGTGGCAGCCCTGCACAGCGGCGATTTCGACATCGCCATCGGCAGCCGCCATGTCGAAGGCGGCGGGCTGGGGGATTGGGACCGGACCCGGGCCGGCATGTCCGATTTCGCCACACGGTTGTCGCGGCTGGTGCTGAAAACCCCGGTCAGCGATCCGATGACCGGATTTTTCATGATCCGTCGGGAAGTGTTCGATCAGGCGGTGCGCGGCCTGTCGGCAATCGGGTTCAAGATTTTGCTGGATATCGTGGCCTCCCTGCCGACGCCGCCAAGGATCAAGGAACTGCCTTACGTGTTCCGCACCCGCGTTGCCGGCGAAAGCAAGCTCGATGCCGGCGTGCTCCGGGATTTCGCCCTGCTGCTGGTGGACAAATTGATCGGCCACATCGTGCCGGTTCGCTTCGTGCTGTTCGCCGCCGTCGGGCTGATCGGCCTCGCCGCCCATTTGCTGGTGCTACGCGCCGGCATGACCCTCGCCGGCATGGCATTCGATCGAGCGCAGTTGCTGGCGACCGGCATCGCCATCATCGGCAATTTCGTGCTGAACAATATTTTTACCTTCGGCGACCGCCGACTGAAAGGCTGGCGCTTCGTGCGCGGCCTGGTGACCTTTGCCGCGATCTGCGCCGTCGGCGCGATCGGCAATCTCGGCGTCGCCTCATTCTTGTTCGGTGCCGCGCGATCCTCCTGGTGGTTCGCCGGCCTGGTCGGGGCGGCGATGAGTTTGGTGTGGAATTACGCGGTTTCTTCGGTGATTACGTGGCAGCGGAAATGATTTCCGCGCTATGCGCTTACGGGAAATATCATCCGAACGCGGCGATTGGCTTCCGATACGATCGCCGCCGGTGCCTTGTTTTCGTATTGAACATCGCGCGTCTGGAAGTCGACGCATCGCAGTCCAGATAGGAGCGCGACGCCCGTTACGCGGCCGGCTTGGACGAGGATTTCAAAACCGGAAAGTTTGTTGCGGGGCGTGGTGATCGGCACGACGGCCACCAAGCCGGTGGCATTGTTGAACAAGGTCGCGGACAGCACCAGGCCGTAATGCGGGCCGATCATTTCGTGGCCGACAGCGGGCGCCCAGTTCAGATGCACGATGTCCCCAAGGTTTGGGACGTAGCTGTTATTTTGGAAATTATCCCCAGGTCGCGGCAAGGTTAGATGGCTTCCTTGCCAGCCGGATCATCGGTCAGCCACCCGGCCATTCCGGCTTTGATTTCGTCGGCGTCGTAGCCTTCGAGCATATCGGTCAGGCTTTGCGGTCGCTGGTCCCGCGCGTCTCGCATGATTTCGTCCAGTTGGCGTTCGCGGAGAACGACAAAAACCTCATTCCGGCGCTTTACGCGCACCGCGCCCTGGGTCGCCATGTCCAGAACCTGGCTGGCGTGTTTCGAAAAATCGGTCGCCGAATAGTCGGCGATATAAGGGGTGACGGGCATAGTTTTTCCGATATTCCGGATATTTCGAATTTACCGATATTTTCAGGTAAATCAAGATCAATTATGTGCGCGTCACCACCCAGTAAAGCGGCGTCCGTCCAGCCCGAAGCGCCTTGGCTTCATACCGCGTGGACGGCCAGCCTTCCGGGCGGATGGCAGCGGGGGGCGGGACCGAAAATAGCTGTTGATCGGCCAGCACGTCGGCCACCCATCTCTGATAGGTCGGATCATCGCTGGCAATGCGCCATTGTCCGCCGGGGCGGATGATGCGGGCGATTTCCGGGATCAAAGCGGGGTGCACGAACCGGCGTTTGGCGTGCCGGGCTTTGGGCCAGGGGTCGGGGAACAGCAGGAACATCAGGTCGATGCTGGCATCCGGCAGCGCGCGGATTAGCAAGCGGGCGTCGTCATCCCAGATGCGGAGGTTGGGGGGAACCAAGGCGGTCGCTTCGCCGCCTTCGGGGACAAGGCGGGACAGCAGCGAGCAAAGCCCATTTTCGAACACTTCGCAGGCGATCAGCCCGACATCGGGATGCGCCAGCATTTGCGCGTGGCTATGTTCACCGCCGCCGAAGCCGACTTCGAGCCAGAGTTCTTTCGGCGTGCCGGGAAAGCCGCTCGTTTGGTCGAAGCGGACACGGGGCAGGGTTTCAGTAAGCAGCAACCGCTGCCGCGCCCGCAGCGTCTGCCCCTTCTGCCGCCCGTACAACCGGTCCGGCGGCGGTTTAATCAGCACCATGGGATAAAAGTTTTTTGCTTCTTTTTTTCAAAAAAGAAGCGCGTCCCTTACCGACCGAAAGCCGCCTTCAACTGCGGCACCAGATCCGTCTTCTCCCAGGTAAACGTGCCTTTCGCGGCATCCGGCTCCCGCCCAAAATGCCCATAGGCGGAGGTAACGGCGTAAATCGGCCGGTTCATGGCGAGGTGTTCACGGATGCCGCGGGGCCGCAAATTCATCAGTTCGCGCAGGGTTTTTTCCAGTTTCGCCTCATCGACCTCGAACGGATTGCCGTGCAGTTCGACATAGACCGACAGCGGATCGGACACGCCGATGGCGTAGCTGATCTGCAGCGTGCAGCGTTCGGCGAGGCCGGCGGCGACGACGTTTTTGGCCAAATAGCGGCAGGCGTAGGCGGCGCTGCGGTCCACTTTGGTGGGGTCTTTGCCGGAGAAGGCGCCGCCACCGTGCGGGGAGGCACCGCCATAGGTGTCGACGATGATTTTACGCCCGGTCAGGCCGCAATCGCCGTCCGGGCCGCCGATAACGAAATTGCCAGTCGGGTTGATGTAGATTTCCCGTTCCGGCGGCATCCAGCCATGCGGCAGGCTCTCGGCGATAATCGGGATCAGGGCTTGTTTAAGCTTGCCCTGGTCCATGCCTTCATCGTGCTGGGTGGAGATCACGAACGATGTCGCGCCGACCGGCTTGCCATCGACATAACGCAGCGTGACCTGGCTTTTGGCGTCCGGTTGCAGGCCGGCCACGCGACTGTCGCCGGCGCGGCGCAGGTCGCGGATGGTGTGCAGCACGCGGTGGGCGTAGTGCAAAGGCGCCGGCATCAGGCTTGGGGTTTCGGTGCAGGCGTAGCCGAACATAATGCCCTGGTCGCCGGCGCCTTCATCCTTGTTGCCGGCGCTATCGACGCCCTGGGCGATGTCGGAGGATTGGGCGTGCAGGTGCACGGCGATATCGGCGGTTTTCCAGGAGAAGCCTGCCTGGTCGTAGCCGATGTCCTGGATCGCCATCCGCGTCAGATGGGCGAGGTATTCGTGGGTAACGCTGTCCGGCCCGCGGGTTTCACCGGCCAGCACCACGCGGTTGGTGGTAACCAGGGTTTCGCAGGCGACGCGGGCTTGCGGGTCAGCGGCCAGAAATGCATCCAGCACAGTATCGCTGATGCGGTCGGCGACCTTATCGGGATGGCCTTCCGAGACGGACTCGGAGGTAAACAGAAATTCGCCCTTGTCACGCATGCGCGGCCCCAACCTGCTGAAACTGGTCGCTTCGGCAAAAACTCGGTTCCGAA
>JAYTQP010000448.1:0-4052 GCA_043746675.1 Rhodospirillales bacterium
TCTGACCCTACTCGGCGCCGCCGGCCCGCCAATGGCGCTGTTCTGCCTCGGCGCCACCCTGCCCCGCCCGACCGGCTGGGCTGATTTGCAGGAAGTGGCCGTCGCCAGCGGCCTGAAACTGATCGGGATGCCCATCCTGGTGGCCATCTTGGCCCACCTGGCCGGCGTCACCGGCGTCGCCTATGCCGTTGTGGTGCTGGCCGCCGGCATGCCGACCGGGGCCAACGCCTTCATGCTGGCGCGCCGGTTCGGCACCTTGATGGAAGCCTCCGCCAGCATTGTGGTGTTCAGCACCATTGCGTCGCTGGTAACGTTGAGCGCGCTGCTGGCCTGGTTGCGCTAACGGTCCGCCCCCGACGCTTCGCGCCTGCGCGTCGGGTGGACCGGCCCACCAAATCAGGGGCTGGTGGCGCGCGGTGCGGCAGTGTTACGATGAACCAACTGGGAGGTTGCCAACCATGGCCAGCACAACCGCCGCGCGTCGTGAAAAAGCCTGCGCGAAACTGCTGCAAGCTGTCGATGCGATCATCGCGCGGGAAGGCATAACCCCGTCCGCGCTGCATCTGATGAAGGGCAAACTGATCGGTCTGGCGCGAAAGACCGATCTGTTTTCGGTCGCCGATTTTGCCCTGCCGGAAGCGCACGGGCGCAATTACCCGCTGCTGGTTTCGACCGCTGACGGGCCGAGCCTGTATCTGGTGGTGGCCCAGCCCGGCAAGGAAGCCGCCGCGCACGATCACGGCATCTGGTGCATCAGCGCCGCGGTGTCCGGCCAGGAACTGCATCGCTGCTTCCGCCGCACCGATGCCGGCCGCGATCCCAACCAAATCGCGCTGACCCAGATCGGTGCCGTGGTTGTGGCGCCCGGAACCGGCCTGGCGATGGCCGACCACGATATTCATGCCACCGCAGTGATCGGCGACCAGCCAGCGTTCTTGCTGGCGCTGTACGGCTACCCGCTCAGCCGTTTTCCCAGCGTGACCTGGTACCACCCCGAATTTCGCAGCATGCGCGCCAGCCTGTCCCAAAGGCACGCCGCATGAGCCGCGCAGCGAAAACCTACAAGGTGCATATCCAGAACAAATCGCTGGATATCGCCTGCTCCGCCGGGCAGAGCCTGCTGCAGGCCGCGGTGCTGGCGGGCGTCGATTTTCCCTATACCTGCGCATCGGGAAATTGCGGAGCCTGCGTCTCGCTGCTGGACAGTGGTAAAATCAACATGTTGCCGTACGGCGATCGGGCGCTCAGCACGGAGCAGCGCAAGGCGGGCAAAATCCTGGCCTGCCGGGCGCGGCCGCGGAGCGATGTGACAGTGACCTGGTTGGGGCGTGGCCGGCGTTAGCCCGCACTTCTCACAGGAGCGCGCAATGATTGCGCCGGGATTGTTCGTCGCTGGCGCCTTGGGGAACGCAGCCCGGACACGATGTCCAGGCAAGCGACGAAGGGTGCCCCCTTCGAACAAGGCAGATGCGGACAAGACCAAGCAAGCATGCGCGGTCCCTGTGAGAAATGCGGGCGAGCGGTGGGGGCAGTGTCAAGCGGCCGATGATACGGCCCAGGGTGTCGGTGCTTCCATCAATCTTCCGGGCAACGCATTCGAGTGCGGCCATCGCATGTTGGATCGCTCCGGTCGCGTCGGCGGTCGGACGGAGAGAGATGTCGGTCAGCGCCTCATGGATTTCGTTTGCGGCGGTCGGGGTTTCGGCACCGCGCATCGTCTCCACCGCGTCGCGCGTGGCGAGCGCAAAAGCTTCGGAGCCGCGCACCGCGATCACGCCGTTCTCCATCTGCCATCCGATGCCCCGCTCGCGGAACAGGCTGTTGAACCCGCGCTCATCGTCGTTCTGTAGGGTGCCAGTGAAATCGCCCTTGCCGACCTCGACATAGAGGCGCTCGGCGATATCGTAGACTTTCCACCAAGGTGCGCGATCGATCAGCCCGTGGACCTCATTTTCGATCGTCCCGGGCGACCAGTTGTTCGGATCAGGGCGCTTTCGATACCACCTCGCATATGGCGTCGCGCATGCTTCCTGGCGCCATACTTCAGCTTGGCGACAACACCCAATTTCGTGCACACGAAGTCGTCGGCGATTTGAAGACACTACCCATTGGCAGCACGCCGAAAGCCGCCGTGCCGCCAATGGGTAGAAGTTTTTGCTTCTTTTTGCAAAAAGAAGCGCTTGCCTTAAGCTTTACGCAGCCGGCGCCGGCTCAACCTTGTCGGTAATCATCACCTCGGTGGTAACCAGCAGCGCCCCGACCGAGGCGGCGTTCTGCAAGGCGGCGCGCACAACCTTGGTCGGGTCGATGATGCCGGCTTTCACCATGTTGATGTAGCGGCCGGCCTGGGCGTCGTAGCCCCAGTCGTATTCGTCGTTCTCAAGCACTTTCGCCGAGATCACCGCGCCGTCTTCGCCGGCGTTTTCGGCGATCTGGCGCATCGGCATCAGCGCGGCGCGACGGACGATTTCGACGCCGACGCGCTGGTCGGCATTGTCCACCTTCAGTTTGGCGAGGACAAGGCTGGCGCGGGCGAGGGCGACGCCGCCGCCGGGGACGATGCCTTCTTCGACCGCCGCACGGGTGGCGTGCAGGGCGTCGTCCACGCGGTCCTTGCGTTCTTTCACTTCAACCTCGGTGGAGCCGCCGACGCGGATCACGGCGACGCCGCCGGCGAGTTTGGCGAGGCGTTCCTGGAGCTTTTCACGATCGTAGTCCGACGTGGTTTCTTCCACCTGGGCGCGGATCTGGTTCACCCGGCCGACGATGTCGGATTTTTTGCCGGCGCCTTCGATGATGGTGGTGTTTTCTTTCTCGATCAGCACCCGCTTGGCCTTGCCGAGCATTGCAAGGGTGACGTTCTCCAGCTTGATGCCGAGGTCTTCACTGATCACCTGGCCGCCGGTCAGGATCGCCAGATCTTCCAGCATCGCCTTGCGACGATCGCCGAAGCCGGGCGCCTTCACCGCCGCGACCTTCAGGCCGCCGCGCAATTTGTTCACCACCAGGGTGGCCAGCGCCTCGCCTTCGACATCTTCGGCGATGATCAGCAGCGGCTTGCCCGATTGCACCACCGCTTCCAGCAGCGGCAGCAGCGCCTGCAGGGCGGAGAGTTTCTTTTCATGGATCAGGATATAGGGCTGCTCCATTTCCGCGATCATTTTTTCCGCATTGGTGATGAAGTACGGCGACATGTAGCCGCGATCGAACTGCATGCCTTCGACAACATCGAGTTCGGTTTCCGTGGTCTTGGCTTCCTCGACGGTGATGACACCTTCGTTGCCGACCTTCTGCATGGCTTCGGCGATCATCTTGCCGATGGCGGCCTCGCCGTTCGCCGAAATCGTGCCGACCTGGGCGGTTTCCGCCTGGGTGGTGATTTTCTTCGAGCGCTTGGTGAGTTCGTCGACCAGGGCGACGACGGCTTTATCGACGCCGCGCTTGAGGTCCATCGGGTTCATGCCGGCGGCGACGGCTTTGAGGCCTTCGCGTACGATGGCGCTGGCGAGCACGATGGCGGTGGTGGTGCCGTCGCCGGCGATGTCGTTGGTCTTCGAGGCCACTTCGCGCACCATCTGGGCGCCCATGTTCTCAAACTTGTCGGAGAATTCGATCTCCTTGGCCACTGTCACGCCGTCCTTGGTGATGCGCGGGGCGCCGTAGCTTTTGTCCAGCACGACGTTGCGGCCTTTTGGGCCGAGGGTAACCGTGACCGCGCGGGCCAGGGTTTCGATGCCGGTTTGCATGCGCGCACGGGCATCTTCGCCGAAGCGAACTTCTTTGGCAGACATTGATTTATTCCAGATATGTTTAGGATGGTTTCAGCAGCGGTCGGTTCAGCCGGCTTTGGCTTTGGGCTTCGCCGGCGCCGGGGCGGCGGCTTTGGCGGCGACCTGGATGATGCCCATGACGTCGCTTTCCTTCATGATCAGCAGCTCGGCGCCATCGATTTTCACTTCGGTGCCAGACCATTTGCCGAACAGGATGCGGTCGCCGGCCTTCACATCCAGCGCCACGATCGCACCGGCTTCGTTGCGAGCGCCAGCGCCGAC
>JAYTQP010000449.1:0-2379 GCA_043746675.1 Rhodospirillales bacterium
GCCGATCCGGCCGGCGTCTCGGCTTTGGACGAGAAAGCCGCCAGCGACGCTGCGGATCATGCGCCCAGCGGCGGCCGGATCAGGCAGGCCGCCAGTGAGCAGTAGGCGCCGGTCTCGGCGGCGGGCGAGGATTGCGATGGCGTCGGCCGTGGCGTCCGGCGCGATGATAACTTCGCTGAAGATGGCGGCGATTTTCGTGGCCAAGGCAGCATCCACCGTCCGGTTCGTCGCGATGATGCCACCAAACGCGGAAACCGGATCGCAGCGCAGCGCCAGGTCCCACGCGCTGGCCAGGTCGGTGGCGGAGGCGACGCCGCAGGGATTGGCGTGTTTGACGATAACGATGGTAGGGGCTTCGAATTCGGCCACGCATTCAAAGGCGGCGTCGGTGTCGTTGAGGTTATTGTAGGACAGTTCCTTGCCCTGGACCTGCCGTGCGGTGGCCACCCCCGGGCGCGATCCGAAGGTATAGAAGGCCGCCTGCTGATGCGGGTTTTCGCCGTAGCGCAAGGTTTGCCGCAGGGTGCCGGCGAAGGCGAGGCGGGGCGGGAAGGCGATCTGGTTTTGCGCGGCAAACCAGCTCGAAATAGCGGCGTCATACGATGCCGTGCGGGCGTAGGCTTCACCGGCGAGCCGGCGGCGCAGCGCCTGGCTGGTGCCGCCATGGGCGGTGAAATCGGCAATAACGTCCGGATATTGGGCGACATCCGTAACGATGGTGACGAAATCATGGTTTTTCGCCGCGCCACGGATCAGCGCCGGCCCGCCGATATCGATATTTTCCACGCAATCATCGTAGCTGGCACCACGGGCGACGGTGGCCTCGAACGGGTAGAGGTTTGAAACCACCAGGTCGATCGGCGCGATAGCATGTTCCGCCATTTGCGCCCGGTGGGTTTCCAGGTCGCGCCGCCCGAGAATGCCGCCATGCAGTTGCGGCACCAGGGTTTTCACCCGCCCGTCGAGGATTTCCGGAAAGCCGGTGTGGTCGGAGACTTCTTTGGCCGCAATCCCGGCCGCGCGCAGTGCGGTCGCGGTGCCGCCGGTCGAGAGGATTTCCACCCCGCCGTCGGCCAGCACACGGGCGAAATCGAGCAGGCCGGACTTATCCGAAACGGAGATCAAGGCGCGACGGATAGGGGCGATGTCGGTCATGTGGGCCTCGGCTGCGTTCGTGGTTGGGCTACTGCGCCAGGCCGAGCAGATCAAGCGTTCGGGCAACAACCCTGGTCTCATCATAGCGAAGCAGCGCGCGTTGGCGACCGGCCTCACCCAGCTCGGCGCGCAAACCCGGCGCGTTGGCAAGGCGTTGCAGGGCGGCGGCCAATGCCGGAATATCGAACAGCGGCACCAGAATGCCGGTTTCGCCATCGACCACCTGCTCGCGCGGACCGCGCACATTGGTTGCCACCACTGGCAATCCGCTCAGCATCGCCTCGATCACCGACATCGGCAAAGCTTCAAAGTAGCTCGGCAGCGCGAAAATATCGGATGCCGCCAGGATGTCGGCCACATCCTCACGATAACCCAGCCGCCGCAGCTTGCCCGGCGGCATGGCAGCGAATGCGGGTTCCAGATCCTCCCCCCGGTCGGACTCCAGCCGTTCCCCCACCACCCAAAGCTCGGCATCGACGCGGCGCATCGCTGCCAGCAGTTCGAGATAGCCTTTGTCCCTCACCACCCGCGAAACGATCACCACCACCACGCGATCATCGGGCACCGCGAGATCCGCCCGAACCCGCGCACGGGCGGCGGCATTCGGACGAAATTGTGCGGGGTCACGGCCATTGCCGATCGCAATCGCGCCGCGGAAAATGCCGAAGCGTTCGGCGTCCGCGGCTTCTTCGGTCGAAACGTTGAAGTAAATATCCGTCATTCGCCCGCCCAGCCACTCGATGCCGAAGCCAAGCAGTTTGCGTCCCCAACCACCACGCTGGTTGAACAGATAGCCGTGGCAGGTATAAGCGATCGGGTGGCGGCCGAGGCTCCAGGCCGCCAGCCGGGTCAGAAACCCGCTGATCGGCGCATGGGCATGCACCAGGTCCGGCGCCTCCCGCGCGATTAGCCGCCGCAGCGCCAGGAAGGCCCGCAGATTGCCGATCGGCGAAAGGCTGCGCACGAACGGGACCGTGTCAACCCGAAACCCCTCCGCCCGCACAATGCCGAGCAGCGCCCCATCGGCGCAAACCCCGACCACCTCATGCCCACGCGCGCGAATGCCCCGCATCAGCGGCAGCAAAAACTGCCGTAACGAAAAATCGACGTTGGTAACTTCCAGAACCTTCATCGCAAGCCGCCAGCCGCGCCACAAAATAACCCTAAAGTCAAAAAAGTTTTTTGGTTCTTTTTTTCAAAAAAGAACCGCTTCATGCCCTTCGT
>JAYTQP010000450.1:0-5589 GCA_043746675.1 Rhodospirillales bacterium
CTAACGCTTGACTCCCGAGCGTTGGGTGAATCGGTCCACAAAATCAAAGGCTAGTGGTAAGAATCTGACGGCTCTTTCCGTCAGATTCTTACCACTAGCGGAACGCCACCAACTTCCCCGCCGGCGCCCCGAGCACCTCGTCGTTCCGCATCACCTGCTGCCCGCGAATGATCGTGCCGACCGGCCAGCCGGTGACCTGCATGCCGGCGAACGGGGTCCAGCCGGCTGGGGTGACGATCCAGTCGTCGGTAATCGTGCGCTGCTTTTTCATGTCCACCAGGGTAAAATCGGCGTCGTAGCCGGCAGCGAGGCGGCCTTTGTTGATGGCGCCGTAAACCCGCGCCGGGCCGGCCGCCATCAGATCAACCATCCGCGCCAGGCTCAACCGCCCGGCGTTCACATGGTCCAGCATGACAGGCACCAGGGTCTGAACCCCGGTCAGGCCGGCCGGGCAATCCGGCCAGGGCTTTAATTTGGCGGCCTTGGGGTGCGGCGCGTGGTCGGACCCGATGGTATCGACCGTGCCGTTGGCAATCGCCGCCCAGGCGGCATCGTAATGGACGCGACCGCGGATCGGCGGGTTCATCACGCCGAAGCCTTTCAGCCGGTCGTACACGTCCGGCGCGAACTGGGTGACGTGGTTGACCAGCACTTCAACCGTCGCGATGTCCCTGAAGTCGCGGAGATAATCCAGTTCCTGCAAGGTGGAGACATGCAGAATATGCGCCGGCCGGCCGGTCCGCCGCGCCAGCGCCATCAGCCGCCTTGTGCCGAGGAAGGCGCATTCCTCATCCCGCCATTCCATGTGGCTGTGATAGGGATCGCCGGATTTGAACAGCGGCTTGCGCGCCTGCAAGCGGTATTCATCTTCGGAATGATAGGCGATGCGGCGGCTGCCGGCACGCATCAGGCGTTCGAGATGTTCATCGTCCTCCACCATCAGGTCGCCGGTCGAAGAACCCGCGAACACCTTGACGGCGCACACCCCGGCGGCGGTTTCCAATTCGGACAACGCGGGGATGTTGGTCTTGGTGCCGCCGATGTAGATCCCCATATCGCACCAGGCCGCACGCGCGGCGTAGGTTTGTTTCCAGGCCAGCGTTTCGCCGTTAACGATCGCCGGGGCGGTGTTGGGCATGTCGAACACCGCCGTCAGCCCGCCCAGCACGGCGGCCTTGGTGCCGGTCGGGATCGATTCGATGCTGGCGTCGCCGGGATCGCGCAAATGCACATGCGGGTCGATCAGGCCGGGCAGCACATGCAGGCCGCGCGCCTCGATCACTGCGGCCGCCGTAGCCGCGCCGGCCGGGCCGATGGCGGCAATGCGACCGTCGCGCACACCGATATCGGTGCTCTCGGCGCCCCACGGCAGCATGCAAACACCGTTCTGGATCAGCAGATCAAAATGCGCGGCCATCGGGCGCTCCTCGGTTGATGCGGCTTTCGTCTTGCACAAAGCGGGGCGATGACCAAGTCTAGAGCATGACAGAAATCGCTGAACTCATCGAGCGCGGGGTTATCGAGGCATCGGGGGAAGACCGCGTCGGCTTCCTGCAGGGGCTGGTGTCGAACGACGTTGCGCTAGCCGCGCCGGGCGCGGCGATTTGGGCTGGCCTGCTGACGCCGCAAGGGAAATATCTCGCCGATTTTTTTGTCTTTGCCGAGGCTGACCGGCTGCTGCTGGATTGCGAGGCCGCGCAGGTTGCCGACCTCGTGCAGAAACTAGCCCGCTTCCGTTTGCGGGCGAAGGTTTTGCTGCGCGATGTGTCGCACGAACTGGCGGTTTATGCCGGCTGGGACGGCGCGCCGACGCTTCCAGGGGCCGCCCTCGATCCGCGCTTGCCGGCTGCCGGCTGGCGCGCGCTGGCGCCGCACGGGCTGGCAACCAACGCGTCGGCGACGGCATGGGATGCGCACCGGCTTGCGCTCGGCCTGCCCGATGGCACCCGCGATATGGAGGTGGATAAAACCGTTCTGCTGGAAGCAGGCTTTGACGAGTTGCACGGGATTTCCTGGACCAAAGGCTGCTACATGGGCCAGGAACTGACCGCGCGAACCCGATATCGTGGCCTGTTGAAGCGGCGTCTGGTGCGCGTTCTGGTCGATGGCCCGCTGCCGGTGCCTGGCACGCCGGTGCTGCAGGCTGGCCGCGAAGTTGGCACCATGCGGTCCGGCCTGGCCCAGCAGGGCCTCGCAGTATTGCGGCTGGACAGTCTGGCCGGTTCGTTGGAATGTGGCGGCGCCATGCTGCACCCGCAGCCGGCGGACTGGCGACGCCCGCCCGAGCCCGCCGGCTGATAACCGCCTATGCGTGCACAGCTTGCGGTGCGTTGTTGGCACTCGCATAACTTGAGTGCCAACAACGCACTTGACGTTCGCCGCGTCCCCTCCTAGATCGCTGGCACTCCCCGAGGGGGAGTGCTAACAACCCGCCGCCGCGCCCGATCCCGCTTCCGCAGGGTCCGAACTGGCGGCCGTTACATATCCAGGAGCAATCCACATGAAGTTTCGTCCTCTGCACGACCGCGTGGTCGTCCGGCGTTTGAACGCCGAAGAGAAGACCAAGGGTGGCATCATCATCCCCGACACCGCCCAGGAAAAGCCGATGGAAGGCGAAGTGATCGCAGCCGGCGCCGGCGCGCGCAATGAAGCCGGCGCGATCGTGGCGCTGGACGTGAAGGCTGGCGACCGCGTGCTGTTCGGCAAATGGTCCGGCACCGAGGTCAAGATCGACGGCGAAGAGCTGCTGATCATGAAAGAATCCGACATCATGGGCATCATCGAAGGCATCCCCGCGAAGAAGAAGTGAGCGATCGCTTCGGCCCCGATTTCGCCTGATCTGACGTATCCAAAGGAATAATCACATGGCTGCTAAAGAAGTCCGCTTCGGCGGTGATGCCCGCGCCCGTATGCTGCGCGGCGTCGATATCCTCGCCGACGCGGTAAAAGTGACGCTCGGACCCAAGGGCCGCAACGTCGTCATCGACAAGTCGTTCGGCGCGCCGCGCATTACCAAGGACGGCGTCACCGTCGCCAAGGAAATCGAGCTCGCCGATAAGTTCGAGAACATGGGCGCCCAGATGGTGCGCGAAGTGGCCTCGAAAACCAACGACATCGCCGGCGACGGCACCACCACCGCGGTCGTGCTGGCGCAGGCCATCGTGAAGGAGGGCATTCGTTGCGTGTCCGCCGGCATGAATCCGATGGACCTCAAGCGCGGCATCGACAAGGCGGTCCTCGCGGTGGTCGAGGAGCTGAAGAAGAAGTCCCGCAAGATCACCACCCAGGCGGAAACCGCCCAGGTCGGCACGATCTCGGCGAACGGCGAATCCGAAATCGGCAAGATGATCTCGGAAGCGATGCAGAAGGTCGGCAACGAGGGTGTGATCACCGTCGAAGAAGCCAAGGGCATCCAGACCGAACTCGAAGTCGTCGAAGGCATGCAGTTCGACCGCGGCTATGTTTCTCCGTATTTCATCACCAATGCGGAGAAGATGGTCACGGATATGGACCGTCCGTACATCCTGATCCACGAAAAGAAGCTTTCGGGCCTGCAGCCGATGCTGCCGCTGCTGGAAAGCGTCGTGCAATCCGGTCGTCCGCTGCTGATCATCGCCGAAGACATCGAAGGCGAGGCGCTGGCCACCCTGGTGGTGAACAAGCTGCGTGGCGGCCTGAAGGTTGCCGCCGTGAAGGCGCCGGGCTTCGGCGATCGTCGCAAGGCGATGCTGGAAGACATCGCCATCCTGACCGGCGGCCAGGTGATTTCCGATGACCTCGGGATCAAGCTGGAAACCGTGACCCTCGCGATGCTTGGCCAAGCCAAGAAGGTGTTGATCGAGAAAGAAAACACCACCATCGTCGAAGGCGCCGGCAAGAAGGCCGACATCGCCGGCCGCTGCAACCAGATCCGCGCGCAGGTCGAGGAAACCACCTCGGACTACGACCGCGAGAAGCTGCAGGAACGTCTGGCAAAGCTCGCCGGCGGCGTGGCCGTGATCCGCGTTGGCGGTTCGACCGAAGTCGAAGTGAAGGAACGCAAGGATCGCGTCGATGACAGCCTGCACGCCACCCGTGCGGCGGTTGAAGAAGGCATCGTGCCGGGCGGCGGCGTCGCCCTCGCGCGCGCCTCGGTTGGCCTGCGCAAGCTGAAGGGCGAAAACGAGGACCAGGCGCACGGCATCGAGATCGTGCGCAAGGCCCTACTGGCACCGCTGCGCCAGATCGCCGAGAACGCCGGCCAGGACGGCGCCGTGATTTCCGGCAAGGTGCTGGAAAAGGACGACTATAACTACGGCTACGACGCCCAGGCGGACGAATACAAGGACATGGTGAAGGCCGGTATTATCGACCCCACCAAGGTTGTCCGCACCGCCTTGCAGGATGCCGGCTCGGTTGCCGGCCTGCTGATTACCACCGAAGCGATGATCGCCGAAAAGCCGGAGCGCAAGCCCGCCGTCGGCGGCGCGCCGGGTGGCGGCATGGGTGGAATGGGCGGCATGGACGGGATGGATTTCTAATCCGACCGACCCGCGACAGATGCGATCGGGGGCGGACCGCAAGGTCCGCCCCTTCTGCGTTGCGAGAATGCATGCCTTGTTGACTTTGACGCTGGTTTATGCGAAGTGCATTCGCTGCAATCGCTAATTTGCTAGACTTGCTTGGTTTACCCTACCTCGGCCTTCCGTCCCGTTGGCTTCAGTCCAACGGCGTTCTGTCCAGTGGGTGCCTTCCAAGACGACCAAAGACCCGGTTGTCTGCCCATCCACGTGCTGTTGCGTGGAGGCTCGACGGAGAGTGACGAAGTTATGGCTACAGGTACGGTAAAGTGGTTCAACACCACCAAAGGTTTCGGTTTCATCATGCCGCAGGACGGTGGCAAGGATGTGTTCGTGCACATCACTGCCGTGCAGGCTGCTGGTCTGCGTGGCCTCGATGAAAATCAAAAGGTCAGCTACGACGTGGCGATGGAACGCGGCAAAGCCGCCGCCACCAACCTAAAGCTGGTCTAACAACAATCCGTTAATGGCGGTCGGCTGGCCAATCGATCGCGCGAGCAATCCGCGCATCTGATGTTGGTCGATTTCTTGAAGCGGTCCCCAGAAACATAAACCATGCGGCCGACCTGGGACGCCCCGGGCCGGCTTATTGTGGTTGATTTGAACGATTATGGAGACGAAAATGGCATCTGGTACGGTTAAGTGGTTCAACGCCACCAAGGGTTTCGGTTTCATCATGCCACAGGGCGGCGGGCAGGACGTGTTCGTCCACATTACTGCCGTGCAGGCCGCCGGCCTGAACGGCCTCGATGAAAATCAGAAGGTCAGCTACGACGTCGTCATGGAACGCGGCAAGTCCGCGGCCGCCAATCTGAAGCTGGGCTGATAATCAGCCGTCGCTGCCCGCGCGGCGGCGATGGAAGGAAGCGAACATGGCATCTGGTTCTGTTAAGTGGTTCAACGCCACCAAGGGCTTCGGCTTCATTACGCCCGGCGACGGCGGCAAGGATGTGTTTGTGCACATCACCGCCGTCCAGGCCGCCGGCCTGCGGGGATTGAACGATGGCCAGGCGGTCACGTTCGACGTGGT
>JAYTQP010000451.1:0-5682 GCA_043746675.1 Rhodospirillales bacterium
AGCGTCGGTTCCTTGCCATGATGTCCCAGCATCATGGCGGCGGTCCCTCCTTCCCAGGTGCAAAAATCCCGCGCCGGCCCTCCGCCGGCAGACTTCCCGAACGGACACTAAGGGAAGCGCTTCTTTTTGAAAAAAGAAGCAAAAACTTCTATCCGTTTGCTTCGGAGCGCTGGCGCGGGGGGTTCCCATGTGCCTAGCCCTTCTGCAAATTGCGGGTCGCGGCGGGCAGACGCACCACCAGCCCATCGAGCTTGTCCGCCATCACGATCTGGCAGCCCAGGCGGGAGGTTTTTTCCAGCCCGAAGGCAAGATCGAGCATATCTTCCTCGTCCTCGGTCGGCGTGGCCAGCCCGTCGAACCAGGTCGGATCGACAATCACATGGCAGGTGGAGCAGGCCAGTGAGCCTTCGCAGGCGCCTTCGATGTCGATCCCATGCTTATGGGCGATTTCCAGCACCGACAGGCCGTTCGGCGCATCGACTTCGCGGGATATGCCGTTGCGTTCGATGAAAGTCATCTTGGGCATGCGCGGATCAGGCCTTGGTGAGGGTGGCGTAGGCCGCGCTGACCAGCGCGATTGCGGCGTCGATATCGGCGGTCGAGGTAAAGCGTCCGATCCCCAGGCGCAAGGTCCGCCCGGCCGCCGCGTCGGTTAGCCCCACTGCGCGCAACACATAGGATGGCTCGACGGCTGCCGACGAACAGGCCGAGCCGGTGGAGACACAAAGATCGGGCATCGCCTCCATCAGCCCGCCGGCGCTGGCGGCGGGGAAGGTGAGGTTAAGGTTGCCGGGAATGCGATGGTCCCAACTGCCGTTGAGGGTGATGCCGGGAATGCCGGTGCGCAGGCCGCCGAGCAGCCGGTCGCGCAGGCCAGCGATGCGGATGAAGTCGGATGCCATTTCCGTCCCGGCCAGCCGGCAGGCTTCGCCGAGCCCGATGATCAGCGGCGCTGGCAAGGTGCCGGAGCGCAGGCCGCGTTCCTGGCCGCCGCCGGAAAACAGCGGCGCCAGCCGCACCCGCGGGCGTCGGCGGACGTAAAGCGCGCCGACGCCCTTCGGGCCGTAGAATTTATGCCCGCTGACCGAGAGCAGATCGATGCCGGCGACCTCGACATCGACAGGGATTTTGCCGATCGCCTGGGCGGCGTCGGTATGGAACAGCGCGCCGGCTTCGTGGGCGATGGCGGACAGGCCGGCGATGTCCTGGATGACGCCGGTCTCGTTGTTCACCGCCATCACGCTCAGCAGCAGGGTGGGCACTTCGAGGGCGGCGCGAAGAATGTCGGGGTCCAGCAGGCCATCCGGCCCCACTGGCAGGATGATCGGCTCGAACCCGTCTTCGGCAAGATCGGCAACCGACTCCAGCACGCATTTATGCTCGGTCGCCACCGTGATGATGCGTTTGCGCGGATTGCCAGTGCGCGCGGCGTAGCGGGCGGCGCCCTTGATGGCGATATTGTTGCTTTCGGTCGCACCAGAGGTGAAGACGATTTCGCGGATATCCGCCCCGATCAGCGCGGCCAGCCCGGCGCGGGCAGCTTCGACCGCATCCTCGGCCTGCCGGCCCATGACATGCTCGGCGCTGTGCGGGTTGCCGTAAAACTCGCTGAACCATGGCAGCATGACCGCCAGCACCCTGGGATCGCACTGGGTGGTGGCCTGATTGTCCAGGTAGATCGGCCGATTGAGGCCAGGCTTGGCGGGCGCGTTCATGCCGCGTCGCGCCGCCTCAGCCGGGCCGCCATGGCGCGGTAGGCGGCAATGGTCGCTTCGACGTCGGTTTCGGTCACGTTCCAGGGCAGCGAGATGCGGATGGCTTCGCCGGCGAGGTCGCCGAGGCCCATCGCATCCAGCACATGGCTGCGCCCGACCTTGCCGGACGCGCAGGCGGCACCGGCGGAGACCTGAATGCCGGCCAGATCGAGCGCGATCACCTGGGTTTCCGCCCGCACGCCGGGCAACCCAAGGCAGAGAGTATTGCCCAGCCGCGGCGCGCCGGCGCCGATTTCGATTGCGCCGCAGCCGAGGGCGGCCGTGGCGATGCGGTCGCGCAATGGCGCCAGATCACGCGGTTCGGCGGCCAGCAATGCCGCCGCGAAGCCGGCAATCGCCGGCAGCGCCGGGGTGCCGCCGCGCCGGCCGCGCTCCTGGCCGCCACCGGGCAACTGCGCCTGCACCGCCACATCGCGCGCCACCATCAACGCCCCGGCGCCCATCGGCCCGCCAATTTTATGCGCCGACACCGCCAAGCTGGAGGCGCCCAATGCGTTAATATCGAGCTTCATCCGCCCGGCCGCCTGAATGGCATCGATATGCAGCAGCGCCCCATGGCACCGGCATAAATCGGCCACCGCCGCGATCGGGTGCAACACGCCGGTTTCGTTGTTCGCCAGCATCAGGCAGACCAGTGCCGGCCCTTCGGTCAGCAGGCTGGCCAAGGCGCCGAGGTCAACGACCCCGTCGCCGTCAACCGCAACAATGCTGGCCTGCGGGGCGGCGGCGCGGATTGCATCATGTTCGGTGGCGCCAATAATCACGCGGCGGCCGGCACCCAGCGCGTGAACCGCGAGGGCATCGGCCTCGGTGCCGCCGGAAGTGAAGATCAGATCGGCCGGATGGCCGCCCAAGCGCACGGCAATCGCATCCCGAGCATCTTCCAGCACACGCCGGGCGGCGCGGCCGGCGGCATGGATGGAAGACGGATTGCCCGCCACCGCCAGCGCTGCCAGCATTGCTGCCGCCGCTTCGGGGCGTGGCGCCTCGCTGGCGTTGGCGTCCATATACGTCACCGGGCGGCGAGGCGGCGAAGATTCGTGCGCGGCATGTGACATTTCCATGGAAATTCGGGCGGCCGCTACGTTATATGGGGTTCGACGGACAGCGCATGAAGGCATGTCCGCCTGCCATCATCGAAACTGTCTTCAACATCGGGGCCACGCCGTGACCCTGGTGCTCATTTTCGCCATTGTAAAAATTGGGACGGACCACAAAGGCCCGTTACCCTAGGCAAGCCGGATGCCCCAGGTCAAGTTTTTCGAATTGTGGCGCATGGCAGGGGAGGCATGAGATTCCGACGCTGGTATGGGTCGGGCGCAACCGCCAGTTTAAGAGGGCAATTGCTCTACTCGGCCATGGTTGGTGGTCCGGTGCGGTGGGACACGCGGAAAGCGAATGTCTCGACGCCGGGTGACCGTGGTTTTGCGTGATAGTTGAGTTTGGCCATCAAGTTTGAACGCGTGCCCGACCAGTCCCGGTCATGGGCAAACAGGAAACGGATTTCGGAACATCATGCCTGAAGTCATGTTCGCCGGCCCTGACGGCCGGTTGGAGGGACGTTACCACCATTCCAAGGATGCCGGCGCACCGCTCGCGCTGCTGATGCATCCGCATCCGATGCATGGTGGAACGATGAACAACCGCGTCACCTATACGATGTACCAGTCGTTCCAGAAGCTGGGCTTTTCGGTGATGCGCTTCAATTTCCGCGGCGTCGGCCGCAGCCAGGGCCGCTACGATGGCGGCGTGGGCGAAATCGGCGATGCCGCCGCAGCCCTCGACTGGATGCAGGCGGTCAACCCCGGCCATGGCGGGCTATGGATCTCCGGCTACTCCTGGGGCGCGTTCATCGGCATGCAGTTGCTGATGCGCCGACCGGAAGTGTCCGGCTGGATCAGCGTGGCGCCGCCGGCCAACCATTATGATTTCGGCTTCCTCGCCCCCTGTCCGTGCGGCGGGCTGATGCTGCACGGCGACACCGATGAACTGGTGCCGGAGCCGGCGGTGAAGAAGCTGGTGGAAAAACTGAACACGCAGAAGAACGTCACCGTGGATTATCGTATCCTGGCCGGCGCCGACCATGTGTTCGCCAACCACGCCAACAGCATCGCCTACGCCATCGAAGACCATGTTTCGACCACGATGGCCCGCCGCACGATGGCGCTGGCGGCTGATTGATCCGCGGCGTCCGCTGCCGCGTTTGGCAGCGGACCCCATTCCACAATGATCGTCGCGCCGGAAATTACCCCGGCGCTGCTGTTGCGCGCCTATCGCGCCGGCGTTTTTCCGATGGCCGCGCGGCGCGATAGCGACGAACTGCAATGGTTCGACCCGCCCGAACGTGGCATCCTGCCGCTGGATAATTTCCACCTTGCGCGCCGGCTACGGCGCACCGTGCTGTCGGGCGATTTCGTGGTCACCGCCGACCGCGACTTTGCGGCCGTGATCGCCGCCTGCGCCGCCCCGCGGCCGGATGCGGACGACACCTGGATCAACCCCAAAATCACCGCGCTCTACACCGATCTGCATCGCATGGGCTTCGTCCATTCGGTGGAATGCTGGCAGGACGGCGCGTTGGTCGGCGGTCTCTACGGGGTGGCGATCGGTGCCGCATTTTTCGGCGAAAGCATGTTCAGCCGCGCCACCGACGCATCCAAGGTGGCGCTGGTGCACTTGGTCGCGCGGCTGCACCTCGGCGGTTATACCCTGTTGGATACCCAGTTCGTCACCAGCCACCTAACCCAGTTCGGCGCCATCGCAATCCCGCGCGCCCGCTACCGTCGCCTGCTGGCCGCCGCCATCGCCGCCTCGGCACGCTGGCTGGTAGCACCCGAAGCGGACCTGTTGCACAGCGTGTTTCAACGCCTCGGCAAACCGGCATGATATGCTAGACCGAGTCGGTGGTCTGACCAGCAGACCATCAAGGGCAAGACGGCACATGTTATCCTGGCTAGCCGATTTCTGGCGCGATCGCACGGGACGTTTCGCGCCGCTGAAGGCGGCGGCCTGGGTGCTGGCGTGCTATCCGCCGGTGCTGATCGCGGTACGTTTCCTGGCCGGCGACCTTGGCGGCCGCCCGATTAATGAGGCGACCCTTGTCACCGGCGACTGGACGATCCATTTCTTCCTACTCAGCCTTGCCATCACCCCGGCGCGGGCGCTGCTCGATTTGCCGAAGCTGATCCCGCTGCGCCGCATCTTCGGCGTCGCTGCGGCCTGCCTGATCGGGCTGCATCTCCTGCTCTATTGCCTTGACCAGAAGTGGAATCTGTGGACGGTTGGCAGTGAAATCGTTCTACGCTTCTACCTCACCATCGGGGTCGTCGCCTTGCTTGGGCTGGGCGTGCTCGCCATCACCTCAACCGATGCCTGGCAGCGTCGGCTGCGGCATCGCTGGAAGCTGCTGCACCGCCTGGTCTGGCCGATCGGCGTGCTGGCGCTGTGGCATTATTTCCTGCAATCGAAAATCAATGTGGTCAATCCAACCTTCTACACCGGACTGTTCTATTGGCTGGTGTTTTGGCGTTTACTGCCGCGCCGCTGGCAAGCCAAATTCGCCGCCCTGCTGCCGATCGCGCTGCTGGCCGAGATCGCCACTGCGGCGACCGAAGCGGCTTGGTACGGATTGGCCACCCGGCTCGATCCCTGGCGGGTGCTTGCCGCCAATCTTGATGTGCGCTTCGGCCTGCGGCCAGCCGAACAGGTGCTTGTGGCCACCCTCGCCATTGCTGCGATTGTCCCGCTTCGCCGCCGATGGCGCCAGCGCGGCAGCCTGCGGCGCCTGTCGATGGTGAAATAAGGCCGACCTCTCGGGCTTTATCTGCATGCCACTTGCGGTATCTTATTTCCCGTCGTCGCGGAGTATTCAGCGGCTTCCCAAGATCGTGACCCGCGATTAGCGTGC
>JAYTQP010000452.1:0-3584 GCA_043746675.1 Rhodospirillales bacterium
ATGACCTTGGCCTATAACGATGTGCTGATCCTGATGGCGCTGCTGTTTTTCCTGGCGCTGCCGTTCACGTTGCTGCTGGCCAAGCCCAAGCCGATGGGGGCTAGATCATCATCCGTTTAAATGGCTTCATTTGAACGGATAAAGATGATCGATAAAACAACATGCTAGAGTGCGTCAACCGATTCAATATGAACGGATCGCGCTCTAGTGGCGGCGCGCATTAAGGGCCGCGCCGCTTTTCGCGATCCGGTAAACATGTCAAGAAAATTGAAATCCTGAATGGTCCGCACAGCCAGCGCGGCGCCGAAGGTCGCTTCCCTGCTGGTCGCGTCGGCGAACGGCAGGAACACCTCGCCGCCAATCCTAACGTGTCTCCACCTGCTGCATTCCGTCCCTCGATCAAGGCGCGTTCTGGCTGGCGCCAGCTTGCATTCCCCCGCCCAGCGTCGCAGCTTGCTGGCGCGATAGGGGAAGCCGAGCATGACACGCATCGCCGTTCTGGACGACTGGCAAGGCATCGCCGAGGCCGCTGCCGATTGGTCCGGCGTGCGCGCCCAGGCGGAAATCATTTTTTTCCGCGATGCCTGTGCCTCGCCGGATGCCACCGTCGCCGCCCTCCGGGACTTCGATATCATCCTCGCGATGCGGGAACGCACGCGGCTGCATGCGGATGTAATCTCCCGCCTGCCGCGCCTGAAGTTGCTGAGCTTCACCGGCGCGCGCAACGCCGCAGTCGATATTCCCGCCTGCACCGCCGCCGGCGTGATGGTGTGCAACACCACTGGTACGCCATCGTCGCACGCCACCGCGGAACTCGCTCTTGGCCTGCTGCTGGCCGCATCGCGCCATCTGGTTGCCGGCGACACGGAAATGCGCGCCGGTCGCTTTCAGCAGAACGTGCCGCCGGGGGTCGAACTTGCCGGCAAAACCCTTGGGCTGATCGGCCTCGGCACGATCGGTGGCCGGGTCGCCCGCTACGCCCTGGCGATGGAAATGAAGGTCCTCGCCTGGAGCCAAAATCTGACCACCGAGCGCGCCGCCAGCGTCGGCGCCACCCGCGTCGAAAAAGCCGCGCTGCTGGCGCAGGCGGACGCCATCAGCATCCATCTGGTGCTGTCCGAGCGCACCCGCCACATCGTCGGCGCCGCCGATATCGCCGCGATGAAGCCGGGCGCGCTGCTGATCAACACATCGCGCGGCGGACATGTGGACACCGACGCCCTGGTCGCCGCGCTGAACGAAAACCGCATCCGCGCCGCCATCGATGTCTACGACAGCGAGCCACTTCCCGCCGACCACCCGTTGCGGCGCACCCCGAACAGCCTGCTGTCGCCGCATCTGGGTTACGTCACATCGGACAACATGCCGGCGCTGTATCGCGTGTCGGTGGAAAATCTGGTCGCCTGGCTCGCCGGCGCGCCGATCCGGGTGATGAACCCCGAGGTCAAACCGCGCCCTTGAAGCCGGCCCCGATCTGGCCCCACATAGCAGCCAACCAACCGGAGTTTTGTCATGCGCGCCTGGGCCGTTATCGAGAACGAGAAACCGCTTGCAGAAATCGAGCTGCCCACCCCGGAGCCGACCGGAAAACAGATTTTGCTGGAAACTACCTATTGCGGCGTATGCCATTCCGATCTGCACATCTGGGAAGGTCGCTACGACCTCGGCGGCGGTCGGGTGATGTCGATGAAGGATCGCGGACTGAAATTGCCGCTCGCCATGGGGCATGAAATTGTCGGGCGGGTGGTCAAGCTCGGGCCGGAGGCAACTGGGGTGAAAGTTGGTGATATCAGGATCGTCTTCCCCTGGGTCGGCTGCGGCACATGCAAGCGCTGCCTGGCGGAAGAAGATAATATGTGCGCCACCGGCCGCAGCCTCGGCGTCTATCAGAACGGCGGCTACGCCACCCATGTGATCGCCGCCCATTCCGGGCATCTCGTCGATCCCGGCACGCTCGATCCGGCGGTTGCCGCCACCTATGCCTGTTCGGGCATCACGGTATTTTCGGCGATCAAGAAAATCATGCCGATGGATGCCGACGACGCCATCGTGCTGGTTGGCGCCGGTGGGCTGGGATTGAACGCGATCGCGGTGCTGAAGGCGATCGGCCACCGGAACATCGTGATGATCGACATCAATGCGGACAAGCGGGCGTTCGCGCTGAAATCGGGTGCCAGCAAAACGGTCGATGGCGCCGCGCCGGAGGCGGCCAAGCTGCTGGTGGATGCCTGCGGGGGCGCGCCGATGGCGATTATCGATCTGGTCAACGGCACCGCCACCGCGCGGCTCGCTTTCGCAACTTTGGGCAAGGGTGGCAAATTGATCCAGGTCGGCCTGTTCGGTGGCGAAATGAACCTGCCGCTGCCGTTGATGGCGATGCGCGCGCTCACCATCCAGGGCAGCTATGTCGGCAACCCCAAGGAACTGCGCGAACTGGTGGCGTTGGCCCAGGCCGGCAGCCTGGAAGCTTTGCCGGTGACCACCGTGCCACAAAACCAGGCCAACGCCGCGTTGATGCGGCTGCGCGATGGCCACGTGTCCGGAAGGCTCGTCCTCAAAGCGGAGGCTGCATAATGTCCAACGAACTTTGCCGCTCCATCGTGCTGCGCCGCCGCCCGGCGGCGGAGCCCGATCCCGCCGACTTCGAGATCGTCGAGAGCGCGATTCCCATCCCAGGCCCCGGCGAGGTGGTCACCCGCGCCATTTTCCTGTCCATCGACCCCTACCAGCGCGGCCGTTTGTGGGACCGCAAATCCTACGCTGCCCCGGTGCAACTCGGCGAGGTGATGACCGGCGAGACCATCGGCGCGGTGGTTGCCTCCGGCGATCCGGCCTTCGCCGTCGGCGACATCGCTTCCGGCGCGCGCGGCTGGCAGTCCCATAGCCTAACGCCGGCGTCGCAACTGGTGAAACATGTGCGCGCCGCCGCGCCGCTCAGCACCTATCTCGGCGTGCTCGGCATGCCCGGCACCACCGCCTATTCCGGCATGAAAGATATCGGGCAGGTGAAGGCCGGCGAAACCGTGGTGATTTCGGCGGCCTCCGGCGCGGTCGGTTCGGTCGCCGGCCAACTGGCCAAGCGGGCCGGTGCCCGGGTGATCGGCATTGCCGGTGGGCCGGACAAATGCCTGTGGGTGCAGGAGGAGCTCGGCTTCGATGCCTGCATCGACCATCGCAGCGCCAACATGGGGATGCAACTGGCCGATACCTGCCCGGACGGCATCGACGTTTATTTCGAGAACGTCGGCGGCAGCGTGCAGGAAGCGGTGTTTCCGCTGATGAACCCGTTCGGCCGCATCATCATGTGCGGAATGGTGGCGCAGTATAACGACCCTAACCCTCCGCCGGGCCCGAATTTATCGACCGTGGTCGGCAAGCGCCTGCGCATCCAGGGGCTGATCGTATCCGACCATCCCGAACGCTTCGCCGAATGGCGCGCCCTCGCCGAGCCTTGGGTGAAAGAAGGCAGCCTGCGTTACCGTGAAACGGTATTCGACGGGCTGGAAAATGCGCCGGAGGCGTTTTGTTCGCTGCTGCAAGGCGGCAATTTCGGCAAGATGCTGGTGCGGGTCGGCCCAAACTAG
>JAYTQP010000453.1:0-3577 GCA_043746675.1 Rhodospirillales bacterium
TTGCCATGATGTCCCAGCATCATGGCGGCGGTCCCTCCTTCCCAGCCGTAAAAATCCCTCGCCGGCCCTCCGCCGGCAGACTTCTCGAACGGACACTGAGATGTTGCTGGAATATTCCCGATCGCACCCCAGATAACCGTAATTGCTCAAATCAGAACGGATAGCCCCGATGAACGACGCCCCGTCTTACACACCGCCGACAGTCTGGACTTGGGACAAGGAAAACGGCGGGCGGTTCGCCAGCATCAACCGCCCGATCGCCGGGGCGACGCACGACAAGGTGCTACCGGTCGGCAAACATCCGTTGCAGCTTTATTCGCTGGCGACGCCGAACGGTCAGAAAGTGACCATCATGCTCGAAGAGTTGCTGGCGCTCGGGCATAGCGGCGCGGAATACGATGCCTGGCTGATCAAGATCGGCGATGGCGACCAGTTTGGCAGCGACTTCGTGGCGGTGAACCCGAATTCCAAAATCCCGGCGCTGATGGATCACAGCACGCCAACGCCGACACGAATTTTTGAATCCGGCGCCATCCTGCTCTACCTTGCCGAGAAATTCGATGCCTTCCTGCCGCATGAACCCGGCAAGCGGGCGGAATGCCTGTCCTGGCTGTTCTGGCAAATGGGCAGCGCGCCCTATCTCGGCGGTGGCTTCGGGCATTTCTACGCCTATGCGCCGACCAAGATCGAATACGCCATCGACCGGTTCGCAATGGAAGTGAAACGGCAGCTCGATGTGCTCGACCGCCATCTGGCGACCAACAAATTCATGGCCGGCGACGATTATACCATCGCGGACATGGCGATCTGGCCCTGGTACGGCGCGGTGGTCACCAACGCCGCCTATGGCGCCGCCGAATTTCTTGATGCCGCGAGCTATACCAATGTTCTGCGCTGGACCCAGGAAATCGCCGCCCGGCCGGCGGTCCAGCGCGGCCGACGGGTGAACCGGGTGTCGGGCGCGCCCGAAAGCCAGTTGGCCGAACGGCACGATGCAAGCGATCTGGATCGCGCGCCCTGACGTTGGCGCGCGTCGGGCCTATCCGGCCATCACGATCGGCGACCGGCTGTTCGAGGCCGCGCCGCCGGCGTCCTGCGCTGGCGGCGGGTCGGCAAGGTGCGTCAGCAATTCGGCCTGCCGGGTGACGGCGTGGGCGATGTGGCGGGCGCGGATATGGCCGTAGCCGCGGATCAGATCGGGCACGGCCGCGAGTTCGACCGCCACGGCGTGGTTGTCGGCGCTCAGTTGCGTCGCCAGACGGTCGAGCAGCGCCTCATACGCGCCGCGCAGCCGGCGGTCGGTTCGGCGTTCGCTGCTATAGCCGAACGGATCCAGCTTCGTGCCGCGCAGCCGCCGCAGTGGCACCAGGATGCGAAATAATGTCAGCATCCAGCGGCCGAAAATCCGCTTGCGCGGCAATCCCGTGGCGGGATCGCGCCGGCTCAGCAGCGGCGGTGCCAGGTTGAACTGCAAGGTGAAATCGCCCTCGAACATCGCGCCGATCCGGGCTAGGAAATCGGTGCCGGTGTAGAGCCGGGCGACCTCGTATTCGTCCTTGATTGCCATCAGCTTGTAGAGGCCGCGCGCGACCGCCTCGGCATAGTCGGTCTGCCCCGGCAGCACGCGCGCTTCCGCCGCGCGCGCTTGCGCGACCCGAGCGGCATAGCGCGCGGCGTAGGCGGCGTTCTGATAGGCGGTGAGATCGGCCACTCGGCGCGCCACCATCGTGTCCGGATCAACCGACAGGGTGCGAGACGCCGGGCGCGACGCCACCGGGGTGGCCACCGCCTGCACCGCCGCAAGATCGACCGCCGCGCGCCGTCCCCACAGAAACGCGCGCTGGTTCATCGCCACCGCCGCACCGTTCATTTCGACCGCGCGCAGAATTGCGGCGGCCGATACCGGTAGCAGGCCCTTCTGGCAGGCGAAGCCGACCATGAACAAATTGGTGGCGATCGCATCGCCCATCAGGGCGGTGGCGATCCGGGTGGCGTCCACGCAATCGAGCCGCCCGGGGCCGACCGCATCGCGGATTTCCTGTTCCATCGTGCCGAGCGGAAACACCGGGTCGTGCACATGGGCGATGTCGCCGCTGTTGGCCTGGGCTGCGAAGGTGCGGACGAAATCCGAGGTTACTGAAAAATCGCTGTTCACCACAGCCCGCGTCACCCCGGCGCGCATCTTGGCAAGGCTGTCCTCGGCCACCGCCACCACGATGTCGCAGCCCAGCACCAGATCGGCTTCCCCGGCGGCGATCCGGGCGGCGTGCAGCGCATCCTGCTGCGGCGCGATGCGGATGTGCGACCAGACCGGGCCACCTTTCTGCGCCAGGCCGGCAAAATCCAGCACCGAGGCGCCCTTGCCCTCCAAGGTCGCAGCGGTGCCGAGCAGCGCGCCGATGGTGACGATGCCGGTGCCGCCGACGCCGGTGACCAGAATTCCGAAGGGGCGATCGAGCCCGACGATCGCAGGCTCCGGCAGCGACCAGTCGGCATCATCGGCGACCCCGGGTGCCGTCTGTTCCAGCCCGCCCGAACTGGCCAGCCCGCCGGCAGCACCCAGGCCGCCGACCGGGTCGAGCGCGCGGCCCTTGCGCAGGCTGCCACCTGTTACGGTGACGAAACTCGGGCAAAAGCCTTCGACGCAGGAAAAATCCTTGTTGCAGGATGATTGATCGATTTCCCGCTTGCGGCCGAATTCGGTTTCGACCGGCACCACCGACATGCAGTTGGATTGCGCCGAACAGTCGCCGCAGCCCTCGCAGACACGGTCGTTGATGACCACCCGCTTGGCCGGATCGGGATAGGTGCCGCGCTTGCGCCGGCGGCGTTTTTCAGCCGCGCAGGTCTGGTCGTAAATCAAAACGGATACGCTGGGATAGTCGCGCAGATCGCGCTGCACGGCATCGAGGTCGCGGCGATGGTGAACTTTTATGTCGCCCGGCAACGCGATGCCGGCGCCGCCATATTTCTCCGGCTCATCGGTAACCACAACGATGCGTTCGACGCCTTCGGCCGCCACTTGAGCGATCACTTGCGGCACGGTGAGGCTACCTTCGATCGCCTGGCCGCCGGTCATCGCGACGGCATCGTTGAACAAGATTTTGTAGGTGATCGCAACCTTGGCGCTAACCGCCTGGCGGATGGCGAGCAGCCCGGAATGGGCGAAAGTGCCATCGCCGAGATTGGCGAAGACATGTTTGGTCTCGGTGAACCGCGCCTGCCCGACCCAGGCGACGCCCTCGCCACCCATCTGGCTGAAGGTTTGCGTATGCTCCGGGTCCAGCCAGGTCGCCATGTAATGGCAGCCGATGCCGGCCAGTGCGCGGCTGCCCGCCGGCACTTTGGTGGAGGTGTTGTGCGGGCAGCCCGAGCAGAAATGCGGCACCCGCACCATGTCGGTGCGCGGCTGCGCCAAAGCGCGTTCCTTGCTGTCGAGAAAATCCAGTTCGGCCTGGATGCGCGCGCTGGTGTAGAAGCGCGCCAGCCGGCCGGCGATCACCCGGGCAATGCCGGCCGGGGTAAGCTCGCCGGCGGCCGGCAGCAGCCAATCGGCGCCGAGGCCCTCCCATTCGCC
>JAYTQP010000454.1:0-3132 GCA_043746675.1 Rhodospirillales bacterium
CCGGGGCCAGCCGTTCCCCGGATTCTGGAGTGCGCGATGGACGATCTGCTGGCGGATTTCCTCACCGAGACCAACGAGGGTCTGACCGAACTCGACAGCGCCTTGGTGAAGCTGGAGCGAAATCCCGGCGACGAGGCCACCTTGTCGCTGATCTTCCGCCTGGTCCACACCGTGAAGGGCACCTGCGGCTTCCTCGGCCTGCCCCGGCTGGAAAAAGTCGCCCATGCCGCCGAAAACGTGCTGGGCAAGCTGCGCGACCGCCAGTTGCAGGTAACCGGCGAGGTGATCACCCATGTGCTGGCGGCGATCGACCAGATCAAGGACATCGTTGCCACCCTCGGCACCACCGGCGCCGAACCGACCGGCAACGATGCAGCACTGATCGCCGTGCTCGATCAAGTCTGCCGCGGCATAAAGCCTACCTCGGTCGGAGCGGCGGAACCGATCGTGCAAGTATCGTCGGCGCCGGAACAGCCAGCGCCCGAATTGCTGGCCCCGGAACCCCGCCTGCGTGAAGAATCAGCCGGCGGCGACGCCGCGCCGAGCGCCCCCGGCACGGCCAGCCAGACCATCCGGGTCGGCGTCGATGTGCTGGAAGACCTGATGACCCTGGTGAGCGAACTGGTGTTGACCCGCAACCAGTTGCTCCAGCTTGCCCGTGGCGCCGATGGCGGCGAAACCGGCCGCTTCACCGTGCCGTTGCAGCGGCTGTCGCACATCACCTCGGATTTGCAGGAAGGGGTGATGAAGACCCGCATGCAGCCGATCGGCAACGTCTGGAACAAGCTGCCGCGGCTGGTGCGCGATCTGGCGCGCGAACTCAACAAGAAGATCGAACTGGTGATGCAGGGGGCGGACACCGAACTGGACCGCCAGGTGCTCGAACTCATCAAGGATCCGCTCACCCACATGGTGCGCAACTCCGCCGATCATGGGCTGGAAACCCCGCTGGCCCGCCGCGCCGCCGGCAAGCCGGAGGTTGGCCAGATCACGTTGAACGCCTTCCACGAGGGCGGCCACATCATTATCGAAATCTCGGACGACGGCGCCGGCCTGTCGGTGGAACGGATCAAGGCCAAGGCGCTCGCCAACGGGCTTGCCAGCGAAGCCGAATTGGCCGCGATGACCGAGGCGCAGATCCAGCGCTTCATCATGCGGGCCGGATTTTCCACCGCCGCCGCGATCACCGCGGTTTCCGGCCGCGGGGTTGGGATGGATGTGGTCAAAACCAACATCGAGCAGATCGGCGGCACCATCGATTTGAAATCCACCCACGGCCAGGGCACGGTTTTCACCATCAAAATCCCGCTCACGCTGGCGATCGTCTCCGCTTTGATCGTGCAGGCCGGCGGTGAGCGTTTCGCGGTGCCGCAGATCAGCGTGATCGAACTGGTGCGCGCCCGCACCGGTGCCGCCACCGACAACGGCACCGAACCGATGCTGGAACGCATCAACGACACGCCGGTGCTGCGCCTACGCGACCAGTTGCTGCCGCTGGTCAGCCTGACCGCGCTGCTGCGCCTCCCGGCAATCGAAGCCGAAAGCGCCGGCAACGCCGTCTATATCGTGGTCACCCAGATCGGCGGCACCACCATGGGTCTGATCGTCGATCGGGTGTTCGACACCGAGGAAATCGTCGTCAAGCCGGTCGCCCCGATCCTGCGGCATATCAGCATGTTTTCCGGCAACACCATCCTGGGCGACGGCTCGGTGATCATGATCCTCGACCCCAACGGCATCGCGCGCGCCAGTGGCGTTGGCGGCGACAGCCGCGCCGGGCGGCTGCCGGCGAGCGGGGCGGCAACGCTGTCCGGCCCAACGCTGGCCGGCCCGGCAGACAACCGCGTTGCCATGCTGCTGTTCCGCGCCGGTGACCAGGCCCCGAAAGCCATCCCGCTCGGGCTGATCGCCCGGCTGGAAGACATCGCCGGGGACAAGATCGAGTATTCCGCCGGCCTGCCGGTGGCGCAATATCGCGGCCGGCTGATGCCGTTGGTGCCGATGATCGGCATGTTCGATCCGCTGCGCAAAAGCCATTCGGTGCTGGTTTTCAACGACGACGAACAGCGCCACGCCAACCCGGCCGGCGCCAGCAACGGCGGCCGCTGCATGGGGCTGGTGGTCGATGAAATCATCGACGTGGTCGAAGAAACCTTGCAGATCGCGCTGGCCGGCAGTCGGCCGGGGCTGCTCGGCACCGCCGTTATCGCGGGCAACGCCACCGATGTGATCGACATCGGATTTTATCTGACCCAGGCTTTCGCGGATTGGTTTGCCGAACCGCCGCGCATCGGCGGCGCCGATCGCACTGGCAAGCCGGCCCGCATCTTGGTGGTTGAGGACAGCGAGTTCTTCCGCCACCTGCTGGTGCCAACCTTGTCCAGCGCCGGCTACGACGTAATAGCGGTGTCCGGCCCGGCCCAGGCGCTGCGCCTGCATGATGGGGGGGAAATGTTCGACGCCGTGGTGTCGGACATCGAAATGCCTGGGATGAACGGCATCGCCTTCGTCCGCACGCTGCGGGAAAAGGGCCATTGGATGGATTTGCCGGTAATCGCGCTCACCAGCCACGTCGCCCCCGAACAGATCGAACTCGGTCGCGAAGCCGGCTTCACCGATTACGTCGCCAAGTTCGAACGCGCCGGTCTGCTGGCCAGCCTGCAGCAATGCCTCGCCCAACCCCGCATGGCGACCCCGATGGCGCTGGCCGCCTGATCCAACTGTCGGCCAATACGCACTAACATTTTGTTTGGTCGCGTGATTCAGACCTCCGGTGCTTCCACCTACGGTCATCACGCTCTAGGATACAACGCCATGTCCCTTGCAGTTGCCGAGCGCACGGAACCCGAACGCCTCGCCCAGGACCCCGGCGGCTCAGAAAAAGTGTTCGTCACCCTGATGGTCGCCAACCAGCTTTGCGGCGTGGCGGCACTGGCCGTGCGCGATATTCTGGGTGAGCAGACCATCACCCGCATTCCGCTGGCGCCGCCGGAGGTCGCCGGCAGCCTCAATCTGCGCGGCCGGATCGTTACTGCGGTTGATCTGCGCCGGCGGTTGGACCTGCCGCGGGCTGCCGTCGGACAGCGGCCGATGTCGGTCGTGGTGGAACAAAGCGGCGAGCTTTACGCGCTG
>JAYTQP010000455.1:0-1696 GCA_043746675.1 Rhodospirillales bacterium
TCGATGCGGGCGGCGATGGCCGGCACGTCGGCGGTGGCGACAAAGCCGGCGGTGGTCTGGATCAGCGTCTCGCTGGCGGGCGGCAGCCAGGGGCGTGGGGCAAGTGCGGACATGCGAAACTCCGGTCTGCGGGCGATGCGCCAGCCTATAGCGGGTCAAGCCCGATCGAAAGCCGCTCGGCCGCGGTCATGCCGGCCTGCAAGCGCCCCCAGCTTACATTGTCCCGGATCACCCGCGCCGGCGTCCCGGCCACCACAGCCTTTGCCGGCACGCCGCCTTTGACCAGCGCGCGGGCACCGACGATGGCGCCCATGCCGATCCGCTCGGCCTGCAACAGCATCGCACCATGGCCGAGCCAGACATGGCGTTCCAGGATTGTGTTGACCGCCGGCCGGCCGATCGCCGCCCCGCTCGCCAGATCGTGGATCGCATGCATGTCGTGGTTGCGAAACCACACATCGTCGGAAATCAGCGCATCGTCGCCCACCGCCACGATGGCATTGGTGCCGTCGATTTCCATCGAGCACCCCACCGCCGAGGCACCGCGCCCCCAGAACAGCACCTGCCCGTGCGAGCGCAGGGACACATCGTAAAGCCGCACGAACCGGTCGCCGATATCGTTGAAAAACACCAGCGATCCGGTTCCCAAGGTGCGGATCGAAGCCTGCAGATTGCCGCCCCAGGTGCGGTTATCGACGAACAGCACGGTATGTTGCCCACTGCATTGCACCCGAACCGCGCCGAGCGGGCGGGTGGTATCGGTGACCACCAGGGTGAGTTCGCCGATTGCGGTAACCCCGAGCGCGGTGGATTGCGGATCGGCCCCGTCGAGCAGGGTGAAGTCGCACCCGGCCAGACTGTTTTCGGTCAGATCCGAAACCGCCGGGTCGAGCAACGCGCGCAGCATCCTTTCGGACTCGCTGCTAATCCCAGGAAACATGGTGTTGCCCCATTCTGCCGCTTGCGTGATCGTGGTGTGGTTTCATAGCTATGCAGTCCACCCGCAGCTTCGCAGGGCAGCCTGCATGTGCGCGGGCGCCGGGGCAATGGCGGCAAGCGGCATGGCGCGAAGCCGGATGGAATAGGCGAGCAGATGCAACGGTTCCGCTCCAGCGGTTCCGTAAATTATATCCCCCACCACCGGACAGCCCAGGCTGGCGCAGTGGACGCGAACCTGGTGCGTGCGCCCGGTGCGTGGCCGCAGCGCCAACAAGCTCATCCCATCGCCGCGCCCGAGCACCTGCCAGTCGGTCACCGCCCCCTGCCCGGCTGGATCGACCACCATTTTCCACTGTCGGCCTTGGGTCCGCTTGGCCAGGTTTGCCTCGACCCGCCCGGCATCGTCGCGCGGTCCGCCGTGCACCACCGCCCAATAGATTTTCTCCGCCAGTCCGCCGGAGAATTCGGCCTGGGCTGCCAGCAAAGCGGCCTTGCGCAGCGCCACCACCAGGCAGCCCGCCGTGTCGGTGTCCAACCGGTGCGCCAGCCACGGGCCGTCCTTGCGGCGGGATAGCAGCGGAAACATGTCCTCCGCGCTCGGCCCACCGGCGCGACCGGGATGCGCGGGCAATCCGGCCGGCTTGTTCAGCACCACCAAATGGTCGTCGCGGTAAAGAATGGGGATGTCCATCGGTGCGGCAGGTTGACAGAGCCCGCCGGCAAGTGGAAGCCAGCACGATGAAAACCGACACGCTCT
>JAYTQP010000456.1:0-2144 GCA_043746675.1 Rhodospirillales bacterium
GAACTGGTGAACGAGGATGATGAAACCAACCCGGATAGCGGCGTGCGGGCGGCGCGCAAGCTGATCGACGTGGAAAAAGTGTCGGCCATCATCGGCACCTGGGCATCCGCGGTGACCACCGCGGTCGCGCCGTTGTGCTGGGAAAACAAGGTGATGCTGTTCACCGTATCCGGCGCGGATTCGATCACCAAGCTGCCGCACCAGGGCTATATCATCCGCACCCAGCCGAACTCCTATCTGCAATCCGGCACCGCCGGGCTGTATCTGGCCAAATCCGGCGCCAAGAAAGTCTTCGCGCTGTCCGCGCAAACCCCGTTTGCGGTGGACAGCTATAACCGCCTGTCCGAAGTGCTCGCGCAGAACGGCGCCAAGGCGGTTGGCGACGTGATCTATGATCCGGCCAAAACCAGCTTCCGTTCGGAAATCGACACCGCGCTGAAAGCCAAGCCGGATGCGCTGTTCCTCAATTCCTATAGCCCCGATCTGGCGGTTATTTTGCGCGAGCTTTATCGCGCCGGCTATGAGGGCAAGAAATTCACCTTCGGCTATGCCGCCAACGCCAAGCTGGTCGAGAGCGTCGGTGCCGCGGTGGCTGAGGGTTTGATCGCCTTCGCACCGTCGCCGGACCTGAACAGCCCAAGCTATGCCCGGATCAAATCCCTGCTCGGCAGCGAGCCGGACCCTTATTCCTGCCAGGTGCACGATCATGTCTCGCTCGCAGCGCTGGCGATCGCCAAAGCCGGTGCCGCCACCGGCCTGGCGATCCACGACAATGTGCGCGCGGTCGGCGACGCCGCCGGCACCAAGGTGACCGAGCCGGTGGACGGGCTGAAACTGCTGGCGGCGGGCAAGGCGGTGAATTTCGAGGGCGCGTCCGGCCCGTGCAAATTCACCCCGATCGGCGACATCACGGGCTGCCGCTTCCGCTTCGACGTGGTCGAGAAGGGCAAGTTTCGCCTGCTGAGCCTGGTTTGATCGGAGATTTGCTGCAACTGCTGGTGAACGGGCTGCTCGCCGGCACCCAGCTTGCGGTGCCGGCGATCGGCTTCACCACTATCTTTGCAGTGTTGCGGTTTCCCAACTTCGCGGTGGCCAGCCACGCCACCATCGGCGCCTATGCCGGCTACCTTGCCAACACCGCGCTCGGGCTGCCGGCGGCCGCATCGCTGCTGGTGGCGTTCCTGGTTGCCGGAGCGTTCGGGGTGGCAACCGACGAGATCGTGCTGCGCCGGCTGCGCACCGCCGGGCCGCTGACGGTGGCGATTGCATCCGTCGCGCTGACCATCGTGCTGGAAAACCTGGTGCGGTTCATTTTCGGCAACGATCCGCGCGGCTACGATCTGGCCGTGCTGCGCGACTGGCGGGTGCTGGGTGGGGTCCGCGTCGGGCCGCAGCAACTGATGAACGCCGGGGCGGCGGCGGTGGCGATGGCGGCGTTGTTCGGCTTCCTCGGCTTCACCCGGATCGGTAAGATGATGCGCGCGGTGGCCGACAATCCGATGCTGGCGGCACTGAAAGGCATCAATGCCGATACGGTGGCTCGGCTGGCGAACTTCATCGGCATGGGGCTGGCCGGCTATGGCGGCATGCTGATCGCGATGGATACCGCAGTCGATCCGCTGACCGGCTTTCGGGTTGTGCTGTCGATTTTTGCGGCGGCCGTGGTCGGCGGCCTCGGCAGCATTCCGGGCGCGGTGCTCGGCGCCTTCGTGATCGGCGTTGGCGAGGAGTTTTCTGTTATCGTGCTGAACCCGACCTATCGCACCGCGGTTGGGTTTTTCGCCATCCTAATCGTGCTGACTTTGCGGCCGCGCGGACTGCTGGGAGAGCGCGCGGTATGACCAACCTCCTTAAGTATCAAAAGACGTTCTTTCCTTTAGCCCTTTTTTGGCGCGGCTGATGGAGAATTATCTTCTAGCGATGGCCGTGTTTGCCGGCTGCTACGCGTTGATGGCGTTGGGGTTGAACCTGATTTTCGGCCTCGCCGGGATGGTCAATCTGGGGCTGGTCGGTTTTTTTGCAATCGGCGCTTATGCCTCGGCGCTGCTGACGGTGAAATTGCATCTGCCGATGCTGGCGGGGTGGGGCGCAGCGATTGTGCTGGCGGCGGCCTTGGGCGCCGTTGTTGCCGTTATCACCGCCCG
>JAYTQP010000457.1:0-5623 GCA_043746675.1 Rhodospirillales bacterium
GCCTTGGTAGGGCTCGATGAAGCTCGGGTGGTTGTGCGACTCCATCTTGAAGACCGCCGCCAGCCCCTCGCCGATGTCCACCACGCCCGCGTTCTCGCCGGGCCCATGGATCACCCAGGGCGCCTTGGTCGGCAGGGTTTTCAGCCACACCCGCGACGATTTGTAGGAACAATGTTCCGACCACATCACGCTGAACACGCCAAGCTCGGTGAAGCTCGGGGTGCGGCCCATGATATCCAGCACGCGGGCATATTCGTCCGCGCTCAGCCCGAATTGTTTCGCCAACGCCTGATTGACGTCCTGCTGCATCACGCCACCAGCGCCGCGAGGGCGTCGAACAGCGGCTTGCCGTCGGTGCCACCCATCAGCGGATCGACGAGGTCCTCGGGGTGCGGCATCAGCCCCATTATCCGCAGGCTGGGGGACAGGATGCCGGCGATATTGCGCGCCGCGCCATTGAAATTGGCGGCGTCGGTGATCGCACCGGCTGCCGTCACGTAGCGCAACGAAACCAGGTTTTCGCCTTCCAGCCGATCCAGCGTTTCGTCGTCGGCGAAATAATTGCCATCGCCATGCGCCATTGGGGCGCGGAAAACCTGGCCGCGCGCATAGCGGCTGGTGAAGGCAGTGTCGGCGCGTTCGACCCGCAAATGGCAATCCATGGAAAGAAACCGCAGCCCGGCATTGCGCAACAGCGCGCCCGGCAGCAGCCCGGCCTCGGTCAGGATCTGAAACCCGTTGCAAACGCCGAGCAGATAGCCGCCACGCGCCACGTGGGCGTGGATGCGCGGCATCACCGGCGACTGCGCCGCCATCGCGCCGCAGCGCAGATAATCGCCGTAGCTGAAGCCGCCGGGGATCACCACCAGATCGAGCCCGGCCAGATCGGCATCCTTGTGCCACAGCATGGCCGGCTTGCGGCCGGTGCTGGTTTGTAGCGCGATCGCCATGTCGCGTTCGCGGTTGATGCCGGGGAAAACGACGATGCCGGCTTTCATCTTTCGATCTCGACCTTGAAACTTTCGATGACCGTGTTGGCCAGCAGCTTGCGCGCCATTTCCTCAACCGCGGCCTTGGCGGCAACGGGATCGGCGCCGGCGAGATCGAGCGTGATGACCTTGCCCTGCCGCACTTCGCCCACGCCGGCGAAGCCCAGCCCGTGCAGCGCCTGGCCGATCGCCTTGCCCTGCGGGTCCAGCACGCCGGTTTTCAGCATCACCGTCACCACAGCCTTCATTGCATCACCTCCGGCCCCTTCATGTCGCGCACTCCCGCTTCCGGCAATATCCCCAGGCGGCGGGCGACTTCCTGATAGGCTTCCTCAACCTTGCCGAGGTCGCGGCGGAAGCGGTCTTTGTCCATTTTCTCGTTGGTCTTGCTGTCCCACAGCCGGCAATTGTCCGGGCTGATCTCGTCGGCCAGCACGATGCGCATTTCCTCGTTTTCCCAGAGACGGCCGAACTCGATTTTGAAATCGACCAAGGTAATGCCGACGCCGAGGAACAGCCCGGCCAGGAAATCGTTTATTCTCAACGTCAGCGCGACAATATCGTCCATGTCCTGCGGCACCGCCCAGCCGAAGCAGGTGATGTGTTCCTCCGAGACCATCGGATTCCCCAACGCCTCATTCTTGTAGTAATATTCGATGATCGAGCGCGGCAGGCGGGTGCCCTCGGCAATTCCGAGCCGGGTCGAAATACTGCCGGCGGCAACGTTGCGCACGACGATTTCAACCGGAATGATTTCGACCTCGCGGATCAGTTGTTCGCGCATGTTGAGCCGGCGAACGAAATGGGTGGGGATGCCGATATCGCCGAGACGCACCATCAGATATTCGGAAATCCGGTTGTTCAGCACGCCCTTGCCGGTGATCACGCCCTTGCGGGTGCCGTTGAGCGCGGTGGCGTCGTCCTTGAAATATTGCACCAGAGTGCCCGGCTCCGGGCCTTCATACAGGATTTTGGCTTTACCCTCGTAGAGCTGCCGGCGGCGGGCCATGATGCGTTTCCTAGGCGGGCTGACAGGCGAACGCCGGGGAGCGGCCGCCCAAATTGCTGCGCTGCCGCAAATCCGGCGTCGCCGCAAGCCGTATAGCAGGGACGCCGGCTATGGCATAAGGGGGGCAGCCCCGCCCCCCTTGCAAGGCCCCGCCGCTGTAACCCTCGGCTGGGGCAGGAGTGACGCCATGCGCCGATCCGCTCTGCTGTTCATTGCCCCATTGCTGCTGGCCGGCTGCGGCCCATCCATGCCGGCCCGCATGATCGATGCCGCCAGCGGCACGCCGGCCCGCCCGTTGGGCGCGCCGGTGGCGGCAAGCTGCGGCCTGCCGGCGAACTACGACCGGCTGGACGTGCAGATGGTCGGCCAGCAGCCGGTGGTGAAAATTGGCATGGACGATGCCATCGCCACCATGGTGCTGGACACCGGCGCGTCCGAAACCGTGGTGACCTCGGGGATGACGGCCCGCTTCAACGCCACCGCGGCGCAACCGGCGGCCCAGCGCGTCACCCAGGGGATTGACGGCCGCACCGTGATCAGGCGCGGTTTCGTCGCGACACTGCATCTGGGCACCGCCACCCTGCACGACGTGAATTTGAACGTAACCCCGGCGGTGCTGCGCTACGCCGGGCAGTCGCGCGACGGGTTGCTGGGGCTCGACCTGCTCGGTCTGTTCGACCTCGATCTGGATCTCGCCGGCGGACGGGCGAAGCTCTATCGCGGCCAGGTCTGTCCGGACACCGCCAGCCCTTGGCCGGTGCCGGCGACCGAGCTGAAGGCCCGCCGCGCCACGCTCGACCCGATCCTGGGCGCCGCGCAACTGCCGGCCGACCGCACGGTGCAGCGCGCCGCCAAGCTGGAAGTGCCGGTGGTGGTGAACGGCAAGATCGTCTGGGCGTTGCTCGACACCGGGGCGACCAACTCGGTGGTCAGCATGGACACCGCGGCGCAGGTTGGGGTGAGTGCGGCGGCGCTGGACGCTGACCGCTCCGGCGTGACGCAGGGTTCGGGCGGGCGGGGTGTGAAGGTTTATCTGCATCAATTCGACACGCTGCGGATTGCCGGCGAAAGCTTCGCCAACGCGAAAATGCTGATCGGGCCGCTGCCGGGCGGCACCGCGATGCTGCTGGGGGCGGATTATCTGCGCAATCACCGGATCTGGCTGAGCTATGCAACGGCGCGGGTGTTTGTGGCCAAGGGGCCGGTGGGGGATTGACGCGGGATCGTTCCGTTTTTATTCGACCCATGACGACCGCCGGAGGAGCGCCGAATGACGCACGCCGACGAAGGCCGCTACCGCATCCTGGGCGGGCCGGGCTCGCCCTATTCATTGACGCTCCGGGCGGCGATGCGCTTTCGGCGGCTGCCGCACAACTGGATCGTCCCCACCGGCTATATTGGCGAGGACGGCGAGTTGAAGTTGGCCGGCAAGGGCATGATCCCGGTGCTGCAACTGCCCGATGGCCGCTATTGGGCGGACACCACGCCAATGATTCTGGAGTTGGAGAAGCGCCATCCCGGCGCCCGCAGCCTGCTGCCCGACAATCCCGGTGATCGGTTCCTTGCGCTGCTGATCGAGGATTTCGCCGACGAATGGCTGATGCTGCCGTTGTTCGACTATCGCTGGGACGCCGAAATCGATCAGGAATTCTGCGCCCGTCGACAGATGGCCGGATGGCTTGGCGCGATGCCGGCGACCGAATTCGAGGCCATCATTACGCGCTTCAAGGCGCGCCAGACCGGCGTGCTCTCTCGGTTGGGCGACCGCGACGGCAATCGGCCGCTGCTGCGGGCGACCTATGCCGAGGTGCTTGCCGCCATCGAGGCGCAACTCGAAGTCAGCCGCTTCCTATTTGGCAGCCGGCCCTCGATTGGCGATATCGGGCTGTTCGGCCAGCTCAGCCAGTGCGCCATCGATCCAAGCGCCTCGGCGATCATGCGCCGTCAGGCGGTGCGGACATTCCAGTGGGTTCAGGACCTCGATGACGCCTCCGGCATCGAGGGCGCGTGGCGCGACCCCGCGGAACCGCTCGGTCCTGGCGTTGCGCGGTTGCTGACGCTGATCGGCGAGGTTTTTCTGCCCTTCATGACCGCCAACGCCGCCGCCGTCGGCGGCGAGCAGCCGAATTTCAAGGTTACGCTGCGCGGCATGCCGATGGCGGCGCGGACCAACGCCTATAAGGCGCACTGCCTGGGCTGGTTGAAGCGGGCCCTCGCCGAGGCGCTGGCCGCCGGCGCGACCGAACTGGAACCGCTGCTGCGCCACCACGGCTGTTGGGAGCCGTTGCAGCTCGCGCCCGGTGAAGCCGAAACGATCCCCGCGTTGTCGCCGGAATCGACCGGCCGTCGGACCGGTTTCGGCTGATCGCAACACTCAACCCCGCATGCGCAGCCCGTCCGGATCGAACAGCGGCGCCGCAACCAAACGCGCTGCACGTGCCTCGCCTAGAATATCCACGGTAAATTCCGCGCCATCGCTGGTATGGACCGCTGGCACATACGCTAGCGCGACTGACTTGCCGACCCAGTGGGCGTAGCCGCCGGACGTCACCCATCCCACCGCGTGCCCGCCGATGCGAACCGGTTCGTCCCCCAGAGCGTCGGCATCGGCGGCATCCACCTCCAGGGTCACCAGTTTCATCGCCGGCCCGGCCTCGCGTTCGCGCAATGCGGCGTCGCGGCCGATGAAATCGGGTTTTTTCAGGCTGATGAAGCGACCGAGGCCAGCTTCGTAGGGGCCGTAGATCGGGCGGTACTCGCGCGCCCAGGTGCCCCAGCTTTTTTCCAGCCGCAGCGCGTTCAGCGCCCGCATGCCGACAGGCGCCAGGCCGAGATCGGCGCCGTGCGTCAGCAGTAAATCATACAGCGCGCGCTGATAATCCGGCGTTAGCCAGATCTCATAGCCGAGGTCGCCGGTGAAGCTCAGCCGCCCGACTCGGGCCGGGATCATACCGAGATCCATCCGGCGGTAATGCATGAACGGGAACGCCGCGTTGGACACGTCTTCGCTGCTGATCCGTGCCAGTAGATCGCGCGCATTCGGCCCCGCAATCGACAGCCCGACCAGCGCCGACCGCAAAGATCGCAACGAGACCCCGCTGCCCGGCAGATGCGCCTGCCACCAGCGCATATGGTAATCTTCCGCACCGCCGGTGCCGAACACGTGGAAGCGGTCCGGCGACAGGCGGGCGACGGTGAAATCGCCGATCAGTTTGCCGCCCGGGTTCAGCATCGGCGCAAGCACGATCCGGCCCACTTCCGGCATGCGGTTGGCGAGCATGCGCGAAAGAAATGCCTCCGCGCCGGCACCGAAGACCGCATATTTCGCGTAGCCGGAGGTTTCGATCAGCCCGACGGCGGTGCGCACGGCGGTGCATTCGGCGCCGATCGGGGCATGCGCGTTGGTGCGGCGGAACGAAACATGCTCGACGGCGTCAGTGCCTTTCGGCGCGTACCAGAGCGGATACTCCAGCCCCCAGGCGGTGCCGAATACCGCGCCGGCTTCCTGCTGGCGGTCGTGGATCGGCGAGGTGCGCAGCGGCCGGCCGGCCGGCAGTTCCTCGTTGGGGAAGCTCACCCGGAAGCGCCGGCCGTAGTTTTCCCGCACCTTGGCGTTGGTGTAGGC
>JAYTQP010000458.1:0-1975 GCA_043746675.1 Rhodospirillales bacterium
TGGCCTTCGGCCCGATGCCCTCGATGGTCAGATTATTGGCGGCAACGACCGCGCAATCATAATATTCGCCGGCGTCGATCTGCACCGTATCGCCATCCCGCGCCGCCGCGATGGCCTCGGACGGCGCGGCATAGGCGCGGCCCTTGCCCACCGAAAGCGTCTTCCCCGCAGCCGCCAGCGGCGCCAGCAGCAGACAAGCCAGCCAAAGCGTCAAAATGCGGGACATGAAATCTCCGAGGTTGCATCGCGCCAGACTACGCAAATCCCGCCCGCCCGGAAAGCGCGCTCACAGGAAGCTCACCGGGTCCACATCCACCTCCACCCGCACCCCGCGCTTGATCGGCACCGCCGCGAGCCAGGCGCGCAGCAACGGCTGCACGGCAATGTCGCGACGGGTTTTCAGCAGCAGCCGCCGACGGTGCCGCCCGCGCAAAATCGCCAGCGGCGCCGGCGCCGGCCCCAGCACCACGATCCCGTCGCCACCCGGCGCGGCCCGGCCGAGCTCGCGCGCCGCGCCATCGGCGGCACCCGCGCTCTCGGCGGACACGATCAGCGCCGCCAGCCGGCCGTACGGCGGCCAGTTGCCCGGCCGACGCTCGGCCGCCTCGGACTGCATGAACCGGTTGAAGTCGCCGCTCACCAGCGCCTGCATCACCTTATGCTCCGGGCTGAAGGTTTGCAGCAGCACGGTCCCCGGCGCCTCCGCCCGCCCGGCCCGGCCGGACACCTGATGCAACAGTTGCACCGTGCGCTCGGCCGCCCGCAAATCGCCGCCGCCCAGCCCGAGGTCGGCATCGACCACGCCGACCAACGTCAGATGCGGAAAATGCCAGCCTTTGGCAACGATCTGGGTGCCGATGATCAGGTCCACCACCCGCTCGGAAATCTGCCGCGCGGCCTGCGCCGCCGCATCCGGCCCGATCATCGTATCGCTCGCCATCACCAGCAGCCGCGCCTGCGGAAACAACGCCGCCGCTTCCTCGGTAATCCGCTCAACCCCCGGCCCCACCGGGGTCAGGCTATGCGCCGCCCCGCAGTCCGGGCAGGCCGTCGGGATCGGAACGGTATGCCCGCAATGATGGCATTGCAAAATGCGGCGCGCCCGATGCTCCACCAGCCAGGCGGTGCAGTTCGGGCATTGCATCCGGTGCCCGCAGGCGCGGCACAGCGTCAGCGGCGCGTAGCCGCGGCGGTTGAGAAACAGCATCGCCTGCTCGCCGCGCGCCAGCGTGGCATGCACCGCCGCGATCAGCGGCGGCGCCAGAAACTGCCCGCGCGCCGGCGGATGGTTGCGCAAATCGATCAGCCCGATCGCCGGCAACGCCGCCCCGCCATGCCGGCGCGGCAGATGCAGCCGGCGATAGCGCCCGGCCTCCACATTGGCCAGGGTTTCCAGGCTCGGCGTGGCCGAAACCAGCACCGCGGCCGCCTCGCACAGCCGCGCCCGCACGATCGCCATGTCGCGGGCGTGATACACCACGCCGTCTTCCTGCTTGAAGGCGGTCTCGTGCTCCTCGTCCACCACCACCAGCCCGAGGTCGGGGAACGGCAGAAACAGCGCCGATCGCGCGCCCACCACCACCGGCGCGCCCCCCGCCGCCACCGCCCGCCAGGTAATCCGCCGTGTGCGCGCCGACAGGTCGGAATGCCATACCGCCGGCGCCACCCCGAACCGGGCGGCAAACCGATCCAGCCATTGCGAGGACAGCGCGATTTCCGGCAGCAGCACCAGCGCCTGCCGCCCACCGCGCAGGGCTTCGGCAATCGCCTCCAGATAAACCTCGGTCTTGCCCGATCCGGTCACCCCTTCCAGCAAGGTCACTGAAAACGCCTTCGCCGCCACCGCCGCCCGCAGCGCGGCCGCGCCGGCATCCTGCTCGGCCGACAAGGCCGGTCCGGGATGCGCCGGATCGGGCCACGCGAACGGCGGCGGCACTGGTAGCGCCACCGCCACCAGCAGCCCGGCCTCCGCCAT
>JAYTQP010000459.1:0-5166 GCA_043746675.1 Rhodospirillales bacterium
GCACAGGAGCACGACTGACATGCAATGGGACCCCGGACTTTATCTTCGCTACGGCGATGAACGCCTGCGCCCGGCGCTCGATCTGCTGAGCCGGATCGACGCACCGGAACCTGCCCACGTCGTCGATCTCGGCTGCGGGCCGGGCAACGTGACCGCCATCCTGAAGCAACGCTGGCCGGCGGCCGACGTGCTCGGCCTGGACAATTCGGCGCCGATGCTGGACCGCGCGCGTGCCGCGGTGCCGGATTGCCGCTTCGTGCACGCCAGCTTCGGCGACTGGACCGCCGCTAGCAAGCCGGACGTGCTTTACACCAATGCGGCGCTGCACTGGCTCGGCGGCCACGCAACCTTGTTCCCGCGCCTGCTCGGCCAGGTGGCCCCGGGCGGCACGCTGGCGGTGCAAATGCCGGCGATGCACAACGAACCCCTACGCGCCGCGCAATATGATGTGGCCGCGACCGGCCCTTGGGCGGAAACGCTGAAGGGCGTTGCATCCGCGCCATCGATCCTCACTCCGGGTGAATACTGGGATATTCTGCGGCCGCTTTGCGCCAGCCTGGACATCTGGGAGACGATTTATCTGCACGCGCTGCGAGGCGAGGATGCCGCCGCGCAATGGGCCAGCGGCACCAGCCTGCGGCCGTTTCTGGATGCGCTGCCGACGGATTTGCGGGCGGCGTTCTTTGCGGCCTTCGCGGACGCCATGCGGCCGATCTATCCGCGCCGGGCGGATGGCACCACGCTGTTGCCGTTTCGGCGGTTGTTTATGATTGCTCGGGTTTAAGCGTCCGTTCGAGAAGTCTGCCGGGTCGGTCCGGCGGTGCTTTTTGCGACTGGGAGCGTCGGGTCCTTGCCATGATGTCTCAGCATCATGGCGGCGGTCCCTCCTTCCCAGCCGTAAAAATCCCTCGCCGGCCCTCCGCCGGCAGACTTCTCGAACGGACACTAAGAAGCGGTTCGATTTTTGAAAAAAAGCAGCAAAAAACTTTCACTCGGAAGCGTGGCTTCGCCGATTGGGCGGGTTCTGGTTGTTGTTGATCGCGCGGAAAATCTTGTTGCGGTCGATTTCCATGATTTTGAGGCGCGTTTGCTCGATCTGCTGCGGCGCTTTCATGGTGAGGTCGAAGTTGGCCATGCGGCTGCGTCCGACGCCGTGCGCACCGCTTTCGCGGCCTATTTCGATGGGCAGTTGAACGCCCTGCTGGCGCTTCCCTGGGACAGCGGCGGTACCGGCCTTCAGCGCGCCGTCTGGACCGCACTCAGAAACACACCACCGGGCAAAACCCTCACCAATGCTGGTCTCGCGGTCCGCATCGGGCACCCCACCGCCATCCGCGCGGTCGGCGCCGCCAACGGAGCCAAAACGGTCAGCTTCATCGATCTTCCCCCCGACCATCCGGTCCGGTGCGGGCAGATTCCTATTTTGCCCCCTTGGTCTGCACCAGATAGGCGACAATCGCCGGTATATCGGCGTCGTCCACCGGCGCTTTGAAGACTGCGCGCATTTTGGCGACCTCGGCCTTCCAGGTCGCTTCATTCATGTTGGGCTGCATCAACACCATCGCGGTCGAATGGCACGCCACGCAGTTGGCGTTGATCGCCTGCGCCGCCGCACCGCCGGGATAGACGCTGTTCCCTTCCGGGATCGCGGCCGAGACCGAGGTAAGCGTCACGCCCCGCACCGATATCGGATTTTGTGCCTGCGCCGGGTTGCCCGCCAGGCCGAATGCGGCGAACAAAGCCAAACCAAAGCGAACGAACATTTTGCCATCTCCCCGCCAATGCAACGACACCATCACGACACCGACACGCGTACGGTTTCCACCACGTTGCGCATAAAGCCGGCGGGGTTCCAGTTCGCCGCGAGCGGCTGAGTTTCCGCCTTGGTGTTGGTGCAGCGCACCATCAGTTCGAGCGTGCCGGACGGTGGAGCCGCGATGGTTGTGTCCCATCGGCGGAAGCTATAGCCCCCTTCGTCGCGGCCGAGCGTGGTCAGGGTCCAGGTCTTGCCGCCGTCGGACGACAATTCCACCTGCCGCACGCCGCAATCGCCGCCGAACGCCATCCCGCGCACCGGCAGCATCGCCCGCCCGGCGATTTTCTGCCCCTCAACCACATTGGTGAAGAACGAGCGTGGCACCATGCGATTGATCGGCACCGACCCAAACCCAGCCTGCCCGGGCCTGACATTGGCGCCCGGCGTGTTGGGGATGAGGTATGCGGTCTTCATCCAGAAATTGTCGTCCGGCTTGTCCAGCACCTCGATATCGAACAGCATCTTGACCCAGTAGGTCGCATACCATCCCGGCACCACCAGCCGCAGCGGAAAGCCGTTGAGCAGCGGCAGCTGCTCGCCGTTCATTTGGAAGGCGATCATCACCTCGCCATCGCGGGCATGATCGAGCGCAAGCGACTTCAGGAAGTCCGGCGCTTCCGGCACGACCGGGGTTTCCAGCCCGTTGAAACGCACCTGTACCGCGCCTGCTTTGACCCCCGCTTTGTCCAGCACGTCGCGCAGCCGCACGCCGGTCCAGCGCGCATTTCCCATCGCCCCGTTCGCCCATTGGCCGCCCGCTACGCGGGGCTGAAACAGCCCACGTGAATTGCCCGAGCACTGGTTCACCGCCGCGAGTTCGACCCGTGGCAGCGCCAGGATGTCAGCGAGCGTCAGCGAAAGGCCCTGGTTTACATGGCCACGCACCGCAAGACGAAAGCTCTGCACGTCGATGGCTGTCGGGATTTGCGACCAGTGCCAGCGGACATAGAACTGGTCGTTCGGAGTGAACACGCCGCGATCGAACACCTCGAACGGCGTTTCGAGCAGTGGCGGACGGCTGCGTTGCAGGATCATCGCGCCCTTTTTCGGGAAGCCTGTGGTGACGCTGCGCGCTCCGGGACCGCCTGGCAGCGGCAGGGTGACGCCGCCTTGCGCCAGCGCCGGCCTTGCCCCCAGCAGCAGCCCTGCCGCAGCGGCCTGGCCAAAGAGCTGTCGCCGTCCTGCTGGACGCGGTGCAAAATCCTGTCTGTCCATCGGTGTTTCCCCTGCCAAACCAATGGCGCGCGCTTTTGCCGCGCCTACCCAGGTAAAAGCATGCCTCTGGAATTATATTCTGTCTATTGAATATATCCGGCCGGCTACCCCACATCGTGCCCACTGCACACCGGCCGCTTTGGCACAGGCCAGCGCACTGGACCCAAAGGCTAGGTATGTCGCGACTGTGCCGTGTCGTGAACGCATTCGGCTTCGACGCATATCAAGATGCCACCACCCGATCTCCATCACGCTGCGGCAAAGGCAAAATCGGATGCGCGCCGGGTTGGCGGGCGGCGGCGGGCCAAAAAAGACTTATACCAAACGCCGTTGACCCATTCTTCATGGATCAACGGCGTTTGGTATAAGCGATGCATGCGAACTGGTCGGACATGGCGGCGGGACGTTCCACCCCGTTGAAAGAATTGCGAACTGGCGCGCCCGACGTGATGAAGAGATTTTCCGCCATCGCGTGCGCGGCGCTGGAACCCACGGCGCTCGATGTCAAAACTAAGGAACTGACTGCGCCGCCCATCGGCGTCGCCACCCGCTGCGACGGCTGCATCGCGTTCCATGACAACGCCGCCGTACGCCAGTCGCGACGAGGCGATGGGAACCAAGGGGATGGCGGTCTAAATGTGCATTGGCCCGGCGGTGATGCGTGCCGCCCAGGCGTTGGAGGCCTTCGATCAGGTAAGTGTCTGTCCGGAAAATCTGCCGGGTCGGCCCGGCGGTGCTTTTTGTGCCCGGGCGCGTCGGATCCTTGCCATGCTGTCCCAGCATCATGGCGGCGGTTCCTTCTTCCCAGGCGCAAAAATCCCGCGCCGGCCCTCCGCCGGCAGACTTTCCGGACAGACACTTAGGCCAGGACAGCGGCCGGTTGAACCAAACGGCGCCTGGCACCGGTCATTTTCATCTTGCGTCGATCAGGGTCTGGTAGATGGTCACATAATCCTGCGCCATGCGATGGTTGGTGAAGCGTTCCTCAAAGCGGGCGCGCACCTTGTGGCGATCGAGCTGCCCCACCTTGGCGGCCGCGGCGATCGCTTGTTCCAGGGTGTCGACGATGAAGCCGGTGACGCCGTGATCGATCACCTCGGGCACGCTGCCTCGGCGGAAGGCGATCACCGGGGTGCCGCAGGCCATCGCCTCGATCATCACTAGGCCGAACGGTTCTTCCCAGTCGATCGGCACCAGCAGCGCGCGGGCGTTGCCGAGGAAGCCGATTTTTTGCGCGTCGTTGATTTCGCCGATGAAATCGACGTGGCTCTGGGTGAATAAATGGGCGATGTCGCGGTCGAAATAGTCCTGATCGGCGCGATCGATCTTGGCGGCGATTTTCAGGGTGGTGCTGGTGGCGCCGGCGATTTCGATGGCGCGATCCACCCGCTTTTCCGGGCTGATGCGGCCGAGGAAGGCGAAATAATCGCCTTTCGGGTCCGCCAGCGGGGTCAGCAGGTTTTTCGGCATGCCGTGATAAACCGTGCCGGCCCAGTTCAGGTTGGGCACCGGGGTGCGCTGGTTGTTGGAAATCGAAACCTGCGGCACATCCTTGAAGTAGTTGAAGGTCTGCACGAACAGCGGCAGGTCCAGCCGGCCATGCATGGTGGTGACGAAGGGAATGCCGAGCCGGGTGAAGACCGAATTCGGCCAGTAATCGATATGAAAATGCAGCGCATCGAATTCATGCGCGCGGCGGGCAACGTGCTCGATCATCATCGCATAGGTGGCGTTCCAGTCGATCACCGGGTTGAGCCGCAGCGCCTGCGGCCAGACCGGATCGAGCGTGGCGGAGGTTTGCGAATCACCCGATGCGAACAAGGTGACGTCATGGCCCATCTCAACCAGGCCCTCGGTGAGCCAATGCACCACCCGCTCGGTGCCGCCGTAAAGCTTAGGCGGCACGGCTTCGAACAGCGGGGCAATCTGGGCGATACGCATGGGCCGGGGCTTTCGATTTGCAGTGGGAGGGGCGATTACGCGGTGAAAATGGCTGAAAGGCGGCGTTTTCTTATGAGGTGATCAGGCCACGATAGAGGCTGATATAGTCGGCCGCCATGCGTTCTGCGGTCCAGCGTTGTTCGAACCTTGCGCGCACCGCATTGCGGTCCAGCTCGCCCAGCCGGCCGCAGGCG
>JAYTQP010000460.1:0-3235 GCA_043746675.1 Rhodospirillales bacterium
AGCTCCAACTTTCCACCACGGTCACGTCGATCGACCGCATGGCGAAAACCATCACCACCGACGCCGGCGAACACCTCCCGTATGACTGGCTGATCCTCGCCGTCGGCGCCCGCGCCCGCCGCCTGCCAATCCCCGGCATGGATCTGGCCGGCGTGCTGGAACTGCGCACCGCGGCCGACGCCGACCAGCTCAAAGCCGCCCTCGGCCCCGGCAAGCGCCTCGCCGTCGTCGGCGGCGGCTATATCGGCCTGGAAGCAACCGCCTCCGCGCTGGCATTGGGCGCATCGGCCACCGTGATCGAGCGCGAACAGCGCGTGCTGGCGCGGGTGGCCTCCGAAGCCCTGTCGGAAGCCTATCAGACCGCCCACCGCAAGCGCGGCGTGGTGATCGAACTCGGCGCCCAGGTTGCCGCGCTCGAAGGCGAAGGCGGCCACATCACCGCCGTCCGCCTCGGCGACGGCCGGGCAATCCAATGCGACGTCGCTCTGGTCGGCGTGGGTGCGGTCGCCAACACCGAAATCGCCCAGCAGGCCGGCCTCGCTTGCGAGAACGGCATCGTCGTCGATCTGCACGCGCGCACCTCCGACTCGGCGATTTTCGCCATCGGCGACTGCACCCACCGCCCGCTGCCGCATTACGATCGGCATTTCCGCCTCGAATCGGTGCCGAATGCACTCGAACAGGCCCGCCAGGCGGCCGCCACGATCTGCGATCGCCCCGCCGCGGCGCCCGAAGTGCCCTGGTTCTGGTCCGACCAGTTCGACCTGAAATTGCAAATCGTCGGCCTGCCGTTCGGGGCGACGCATACCGTCGTGCGCGGCGATCCGGCCCACGAGCACTTCGCTGTCTTCCATCTGTCCGCCGACAACCGCCTGCGCGCGGTCGAAGCGGTGAATATGCCCGACGCCTTCATGGCCGGCCGGCTGCTGATCGCCAGAGGGGCCGAACTGGCGCCTGACAGAATTTGTGATATGTCAGTTTCCATGAAGGACCTGACGCAGTAGCCGCGCCGGACACAACCACGACAAGGGACGAAAAAATGCCGCAAGTGACTTTTATCGAACATGACGGAACGCCGCACACGGTCGAAGCCAGCATCGGCAAAAGCCTGATGGAAGCCGCTGTCGATAACGCCGTGCCGGGGATCGACGCCGATTGCGGCGGCGCCTGCGCCTGCGCCACCTGCCATGTGTTCGTCGAGCCGGAATGGGAAGCCTCCACCGGCGCCCGCACCGAAAGCGAAGTGGCGATGCTGAATTTCGCCGCCGAGGTGCGCCCGAATTCACGCTTGTCCTGCCAAATTCCGATCACTGCGGCGTTGAATGGCCTTGTGGTGCACATGCCGGAGGGGCAACACTAGCCCAGCGCGACCCTGCGGCAGGCCGGCAAGAATGCAGGCCGCCGCGTTTCCTGGAGGAAACTGCCATGAACGACGCCCCGATGATGCCCGATCTCGCCGATCCCTATTCGGTACCGCTGGAAAAGCTCGACCCGAGCCAGCCTGTTCTCTTCCAGAAGCATCTGCATCTGCCCTATTTCGACCGGCTACGGCGCGAAGACCCGGTGCACTACACCCCGGAAAGCCAGTTCGGGCCGTACTGGTCGATCACCAAATACAACGACATCATGGCGGTTGACAGCAACAACAAGGTGTTCTCCTCGGCCTCCGAATTCGGCGGCATCACCATCCGCGACCGCCGGCCCGAAGTGCGCCGCGAAAGCTTCATCGCCATGGACGCGCCCCGGCACGACGACCAGCGCAAGGCGGTCAGCCCGATCGTGGCGCCGCAGAACCTGGCCCGGATGGAAATCGGCATCCGCGAACGCTGCGTTGCCGTGCTGGACAAACTGCCGCGCGGTGAGGCGTTCAACTGGGTCGATCATGTCTCGATCGAACTGACCACGCAAATGCTGGCGATCCTGTTCGACTTCCCGTTCGAGGACCGCAAGCTGCTCACCCACTGGTCCGATGTCGCCACCACCGACATCAATGCCGGCATGATCAAGTCGGAAGAACAACGCGAGGAAATCCTCGCCGAATGCCTCGCCTATTTCACCCGCATCTGGAACGAACGGCTGAACGCCGACATGCGGCCGGATCTCATTTCGATGATGGCGCACGCCCCGGCCACCCGCAACATGACCCCGGACCAGTTCCTCGGCAACCTCATCCTGCTGATCGTCGGCGGCAACGACACCACCCGCAACTCGATGTCCGGCGGCCTCTGGGCGCTGAGCCAGAACCCGGCCGAATACCAGAAGCTGCGCGAAAACCCTGGCCTGGTGGACAGCATGGTGCCGGAGATCATCCGCTACCAAACCCCGCTGTCGCACATGCGCCGCACCGCGCTGGAAGATGCCGAAGTCGGCGGCAAGCAGATCAAAAAGGGCGACAAGGTCGTCATGTGGTACTGCTCCGGCAACCGCGATGAGACCGCCATCGAGGACCCGAACGCCTTCATCATCGACCGCAAACGCCCGCGCCAGCATCTCTCCTTCGGCTTCGGCATCCACCGCTGCGTCGGCAACCGGCTGGCGGAAATGCAACTTAAAATCCTCTGGGAAGAAATCATGCTGCGCTTCCCCAAGATCGAAGTGCTCGGCCCACCCAAGCGGGTGTTCTCCAGCTTCGTGCACGGGATCGAGGATTTGCAGGTGGTGATCCCGGCCTGACGGCGGGGAGGGGTGATATACCGGATGGTATTTCACCCCTTTTCGTTGCGCGAGGGTGGATGGGTTTGCCAGTTCCGTTACCCCCAAAGCGTGAAAAAACGGTTATTATAAAAAACAATCCTTGCACCGAAATACAACTTGTGGCCTATTGCGGGAATGACAAATCATTCGCTTTCCCCCTTCACGCCGCTGGTGGCCCGGCTTGCCAAGATTCTGGGCGGGTTGCGTAACGTCGTGGCGGCGTGTGGCGGGCGGCGGATGCTGGGCTGGGATCGGCGGCCGGATGATCCGCGGATCGTGCCGCTGATCATCCCGATTACCACGCGGATCGGTCGGCTGATGCAGCGCTTCGAACGGCTGGTGGCGCGGCTGGCCGCCGGCTGGCGGCCGAATTTGGCGGCGGTTGCGGCGCGGGCGCCACTGGCGAGGGCGGGGGCGGGGTCGGCAATGCGGGTACGAACCGATGCGATCAGGCTGCCGTCCGGGTTCGGCTGGCTGGCGCAATATACTCATGGCGCGACAGCTTGCGCCGGGCATCTGGAAGCGTTGCTGGCGGCGCCTG
>JAYTQP010000461.1:0-3099 GCA_043746675.1 Rhodospirillales bacterium
GCCAGACGCCGCGCGTGCACCGCGCGGCTGATCACCGGCGCACCACCTTTCAATGTCGGCGCCAGTTCCACCCACATCGCCTGCATGATGCGCGGCACGCCGGCCATCACGTGCACGTTGCCGATGGTGAAGCCGGGGGCGACCGAGATGGCGTTGTTGATCAGGGTAGCGCCACGCGGCATGGTTGCCATGCGCTGGCGGGCGGCGTTGAATTCGCCCGGCTGGTAGCTGGCCTCCATCCGCGCCCAGGCTTGCGGATGCGGTTCCCAGGGCACCCCGAAGGCCGCCGCGATGCATTCGCTGGTGATGTCGTCATGCGTCGGGCCAATGCCGCCGGTGGTGAAGACATGGTCGAATTTCTGCCGCACCTCGTTGACCGTGGCGATGATGGTTTCTGGCACGTCCGGGATCACCCGCACCTCGCGCAGCGGCATGCCGATTTCGCCGAGGCCTTGTGCCAGGAAACGGATATTGAGATCCTGGGTGCGGCCGGAGAGCACTTCATTGCCGATCACCAGCAGGCACGCGGTCGGGTTCGCATCAGCCATCTTCGGGTCCTTATCGTTCACGGAGTTCAGCGCCGACGGCAGCGGCAATCCTGGCACGGCGCAATCCTGGCACGGCGCAAACCTAGCCCAGCGCGGGCGCGTTGGCACGGGCGGAAACAAGTGCCGTCGCCGGGCAATTGCAGGATTGCATGCTGTGCGTAAATAGAGGCGTACTAAAATGCGAATGGTAAAGGTGAGAGCGAACATGGCGCATGTGCTGATTATCGGGGCCAGCAAGGGGATCGGGCTCGAAGCGACCAGGCAGTGCCTGGCGGCAGGCCACGCGGTGCGCGCGTTTGCGCGTTCGGCGGACGCCATCGCGCTTACCCACCCGCAGCTCGAAAAAATGCGCGGCGATGCGCGCGATGCCGCCGATGTCGGCGCCGCGGTGCAGGGGGTTGACGTGGTGATCCAGGCGCTTGGCATCGGCCTCGGCGATTTGTTTCGGCCGGTGAGCCTGTTTTCGGAGGCGACCCGGGTGCTGCTCGCGGCGATGGGTGCGCACGGTGTGAGGCGGCTGATCGCGGTTACCGGGTTCGGCGCCGGCGATAGTCGGTCGCGGATCGGGCTTCTGCAATCGGTGCCGTTTCAGGCAGTGTTCGGCCGCGCCTACGCCGATAAAAGCGAGCAGGAACGATTGATCGTGCAGAGCCCGCTCGATTGGACGATCGTGCGGCCGGGCGTGCTGACCAACCAGGCCTGGAGCGGCCAATACCAGATACTGGAGACGGCAACAGAATGGCGCAATGGGGTGGTTTCGCGGGCAAATGTGGCGGATTTTCTGGTGCGGCTGATCGACGATCAGACGTATCTGCGCAAGGCGCCGGTCGTGATCGGGCGGGGATTGCGGCGATGATGTTGGGCCTGGAACCGGATGGGTTCGGCGCGCGCATCAGGCCATTACCACCTGTGCCCGGCGGCCGCGCAGCAGCGTGACGACGATGCCGATATTGAGCAGGTTCCAGGCGATGCCGTTGAGGAAGGCGGCGGCGTACGAGCCGGTGAGGTCGAAGATCGCACCGGACAGCCAGCCGCCGAGCGCCATGCCGGCGACGGTTGCCATCAGAACGGCGCTGATGCGGGTGGCGGCTTGTTCGGCGGGGTAGAGTTCGCGCACCACGAGGGCGTAGCTGGGGACGATGCCGCCCTGGAACAGGCCGAACATGGCCGAGATGATGTAAAGCGAGCCGAGGCTGTCGAAGGCAAGGTAGAGCGCCAGGGCGCCGGCTTGCAGAATGCTGCCGAGCATCAGGGTCGGGAAGCCGCCGATGCGGTCGGCGACGAAGCCTGAGGCAATGCGGCTGACAATGCCGAAGCCGAGCATCAGCGAGAGCATCCCGGCACCCTGCGCCGGACCGTAGCCGAGGTCGGCGCAGTAGGCGACGATGTGGACTTGCGGCATCGACATGGCGACGCAGCAGGACAGGCCGGCGAGCACCAGCAGGCCCTGCACGAGGCCGGGGGAAAAGCCGGCGACGCCGAGGCGGCTTGCGGTGCGGGCGTTGGTGGCGATCGGTTCGCGCGGGGCCGGGCGACGCAGAATGAGGATGATCGGCAGCATGACGACAAGGGTGGTGCAGCCGACGATGGTGTGGGTGGTGCGCCAGCCCTGGGTCGCGATCAGATGTTGCAGGATAGGGGGCCAGATGGTGCCGGCGAGGTAGTTGCCGGAGGCGCAAACGGCAACGGCAATGCCGCGACGGCGGGTGAACCACAGCGAGGTATCGGCGACCAGCGGGCCGAAGGTGGTGGAGGCGCCGAACAGCGCGATCAGGATGGCCTGGATGGCGGTGAACTGGGTCAGGCTGGTTGCCATGCCGGCGAGGATGTAGCCAAGGCTGAGGCTGAGCGTGCCGATCAGCACCGGCAGGGCGGCGCCGATGCGGTCCACCAGCCGGCCCATGAACAGGCCGCCAATGGCGATGGCGGCCATGGTGGCAGCATAGGGCACGGTGGCGCCACCGCGATCGACGCCGAACTCGGCTTGCAACGATGGCAGCACGACGACGACCGACCACATGCCGACGCCGCCCATGGTGCTCAGGGCGAGGTTGGCGGCCAGGCGCAACCAGGCGAACGTCGATTCGGTTTCGGATGTCACGCGGCCTGGTCTCCGGGTTTGCCGTCCCAGACTTCGCCGGGACGCAGCGGGCGAAAGCGGTCGGGGGCGATGTTGTGGGTGGCCAGTGCGACGGCGAGGGCAGCCGGCGGCGCGTCAATCGCTTCGTTGGTGAGCTGGAAAATGCCCCAGTGGTGGCCGATGGCGGCGCGAGCCTGGCAGGCGATGAAGGCGCGCACCGCTTCGTCGGGGTTCATGTGCTGGGCGGCCATCATCCAGCGCGGCTCGTAGGCGCCGATCGGCAGGATGGCGAGATCGGGCGGGCCGAATTCCTGGACGATGGGCGGGAAGATTTCACCGTCGCCGAAGCCGGTGTCGCCGACATGGTAGATAATGCCGGCCGGCGAGGTCAGCACGAAGGCGCCCCAGAGCGCCATGCGCCGGTCGCGCAGGCCGCGCGCGGACCAGTGCCGGCAAGGCCGCAGGTGCGCG
>JAYTQP010000462.1:0-3053 GCA_043746675.1 Rhodospirillales bacterium
GATCGCAGCCCTGACCCAGGCCGTTGCCCGCCCGTTCGCCGGGCTTACCGACAAGCAGCGGAGCATCGTCCTAACCCTGGTGGCCTTTGCGTTGTTCGCAATCCTGCCGAAGTTTTGGAGCAACGATGGCGATCTGGACAGTTTGGCGAACGCCATGTCCTACGCCACCTTGGCGCTGGGCCTGAACATCGTGGTCGGCTTCGCCGGCCTGCTTGATCTTGGCTACGCCGCCTTCTTTGCCATTGGTGCCTATTATTACGGCATCTTCACCAGCTTCCAGGTGATGCCGCTATGGTCGGATAGCTGGGCGCCGCTGGCGGCCGTCGGGCTGGTGGAAAAACTGAACCAGGGCGGGCCCGATCTGGTGCATTTCACCCTGTCATTCTGGCTGGCGCTGCCGACCGGCGGGGTGGTGGCGGCCTGTTTCGGCGTTTTGTTCGGCTTTCCGGTGCTGCGCCTGCGGGGCGATTATCTGGCCATCGTGACCCTGGGGTTTGGCGAGATCGTTCAGATTTGCGCGCGCAATCTGGATTATTTTACCAATGGCGCCGCCGGGTTGAATGGCGTGCAGGGGCCACGCTTGTTCGGCTACCGGTTCGGCGTGCATTCGGAGCCGTATTATTACGTTGGGCTGGTGCTGGTCGGGTTCCTGGTGTTCGTGTCGTTCCGGTTGCGCAGCAGCCGCATCGGCCGGGCCTGGATGGCGATCCGGGAAGATGAAACCGCGGCCAGCGCGATGGGCATCAGCCTGGTCAACTACAAGCTGCTGGCGTTTGCCATGGGTGCGGCCTTTGCCGGCATGACCGGTGTGTTCTTCGTGGCGAAGTTGCAGACCGCGACGCCGGAAATGTTCAACTCCTCAGTGTCCTCGATGCTGCTGGTGATGGTCGTGCTCGGTGGCATGGGCAGCGTGTGGGGGGTGGTGGCCGGCGCGGTGCTGCTGCAACTGATGCAAACCTGGTTTCTGCCGAGCTGCACGGAATGGCTGCATTCGCTGGGCAATTTTACCGGCATCGGCCTGCTGCAGCGGGTCGATATGGTGCAGTGGACGCAATTGATCTTCGGTGTGATCCTGGTGTTGATGATGCTGTTCCGCCGCCAGGGGCTGATTCCGGCGACGCGGCATGCGCGTGCGTTGACCATGGCGCAGCAGACCGCCAGCGTGGTGCGCGGCGGCTTTCAGGGGCTGGAGAAGATCGGTCGCTGGCAGCCGGGCACTGGCATCGCGCTTGATATCAAAGACGTGGTGGTGAAATTCGGTGGGCTGGTGGCGCTGAACAAGGTAAGCTTGCAAGTGCCGGACGGCGGGGTGGTGGCGGTGATCGGGCCGAACGGGTCCGGCAAATCGACGCTTTTCAACGTCATCACCGGGCTGGTGTCGGCCGATAGCGGCTCGATTACCTTCAACGGGGTCGAGTTGCTGGGGCTGGCGCCGCATAAGGTGCTGGAAGCCGGCGTTGCCCGCACGTTCCAGAATATCCGTTTGTTTCCCAATCTGACCGTGCTGGAGAACGTGCTGATCGGCGAACATGCGCGGCTGCGCACCGGCCCGTTCGGCGCGGTGATCCGCCCGCCACGGGTGCTGCGGGAAGAACGCGATGCGGTCGGCTGGGCGAAGGACATTCTCGCGATGTTCGGCAACCGGCTGACGCCGAGGCTGGGTGAATCGGTTTCCGGGCTGAGCTACGCCAACCGGCGCCGGGTGGAGATCGCGCGGGCCATCGCGTCGCGCCCGAAAATTCTGCTGCTGGACGAACCGACGGCGGGGATGAACCCGGCGGAATCGCTCGAACTCGCCGAGCAGATCAAAAGCCTGCACGATCTCGGCCTGACCATTCTGCTGATCGAACATAAGTTGGATGTGGTGACGCGGCTGGCCGACAATGTTGTGGTGCTCGATCATGGCGACAAGATCGCCGAGGGACTGCCGGAAGACGTGCGCAAGAACGAAGACGTGCTGACGGCGTATCTCGGCCGTTCCGGAGGACATTAGCGATGGCCGAGGCAGACCTGCTCGAATTCAAAGGCGTCAACACCTATTACGGCGACCTGCATGTTCTGAAAGATGTCGATTATACCATCGGCAAGGGCGAAATCGTTTCGCTGCTGGGCGGCAATGCGTGTGGCAAGTCCACCACCATGAAAACCATCATGGGGGTGGTGCGGGCAGCGCGCGGCACGGTGACGTATGAGGGGCAGGAGATCAATGGACTTGCCACGTCCGACCGGGTGCGGCGCGGGATTGCGCCGGTGCTGGAGGCGCGGCGGCTGTTTGCCCGCATGACGGTGTTCGAAAATCTTGAGATGGGGGCTTACACGCAGCCACGCGGCGCCCAGTTCGATGAGGATATCGAACGTGTTTACGGGCTGTTTCCGCGGGTGAAGGAACGCCGCAACCAGCAGGCCGGCACATTGTCTGGCGGGGAGCAGCAAATGGTGGCGATCGGCCGGGCGCTGATGGCGCGGCCGAAGCTGATCTGCATGGACGAGCCTTCCATGGGGCTGTCGCCGCTGTTCGTCGAACTGGTGTTCGACACCATCCAGACCATCAACCGGCAGGGGGTTTCGATTTTCATGGTCGAGCAGAACGCCAACATGGCGCTGTCGATCGCGCATCGCGGCTATGTGCTGCAATCCGGCATGGTGGTGCTGTCTGGCACCGCCAAGGAACTGCGCGAGAACGATATGATCAAGCAGGCCTATCTCGGCGAAATGGAGGTCGACGCGGCTGCTTGAGCAATGCGGTTGTGTTGAAGCTGTTGGGGCGGGAGCGACGGATCGCGGGCGGTGCGTTCGACGATTTCGTGGCGCCTTCTATCAGCTTGTGCCTGGAGGTGCGTGCGGCGCGGGTGGCGGAGGCGACGTTGGTGCTGCCGATCGAGGATTTCCAGGCGCCAAGCCAGGAAAAATTGATTTTCGGTTTGCGCGCGTTGTTGGCGGCGATGCGGGCGCAGCCGGATTTGCCGGTTTATATCGGCTGTCGCGCCGGTATCGGGCGGACGGGCATGATGATTGCCTGCCTGGCGAAGCTGGCCGGGATTGAAGATCCAATC
>JAYTQP010000463.1:0-3037 GCA_043746675.1 Rhodospirillales bacterium
TGCCGGACAACTCATTGTTCGGCGCCCACCCACGGAATCCTATGCCGAGGGCAGCGCGGTGACTGTATCTTTTTTGCCAAAGCATTGCATTTTGTTGTAATCGCACCGTCTTTCATCATGGGTGACGGTGGCGTTGGAACGGGAACTGGTCAAGGCCGTGTTGGCGGACGCGGCACTCATTGCCTTGACCGGGTACGACCGCGCCGCTCGGGTCAGCGTCCTCGATCGCGCGGAAACGCTGCTGACGCAGCAACAGTGTCGGATCGTTCGGTTGCAAAGCCCCGGCGGCCAGCCGCTCGACCTGCAATCCGCCATGAACCAAGTGGTTGCCGACGGGCCGGGCGGTGCCGACTGGGTGGAGCGTTTTTTCGACACCATCGCTCTGCCGGTCGGACAAGAGCGCCGCATCGTTCTGATCGTCGACGACGCGCAACTGCTCACCAATGACCTGTTGAGCTACCTGGCGTTAATCGGACCGACGACCGCCGGGCAGGACCTGCGCCTCCAGATCGTGTTCGCCGGCGATCCGTCGATGTGGGACAAATTGCCGCGCGCGGGCAATCTGGCGGCCGACCGGATCGAAACACGCATTGTCGTCGGTTTCGCCGCGCCGCTCGGGCAACCATTGCCCGTGATCGAACCCGCACCCAAACCGCCGCCGGCGGTCCCCGATTTTTCGTCGCGGCCGGTCAGGGTCACCGCCGATCACCCGCCGCCGACATACGGGCACGAAGGGTTGCGCCAACGCCTGTCCCAACGACACCGTCGACGCGAGCGTTTCGGCCTGTTTACCTCGCGGCTGGTGGCGAAGGTGCTGACAACGGCTTTCGTGCTCACGATGATCTTCGCGTCGGTCATCCTATGGGCCCGGCTGCCGGAATTGCGGGCCGCGGTGCGGCATTGGGCTGGTCCGGAGGCGAAAACAGCGCCGGCCGAATCGTCGGCGGTCACGGCGTTGGTTGCACGCGGCAACTGGCTGTGGGCGAAAGGCGATGTCACCTCGGCCCGTGCGGTCTTTGAAAACCCGGCGCTGGCCGGGTCGGCAGCTGCGGTCACGGGCCTCGCGAAGGCCAACGACCCTCGGTACTTGGCGGATATCGGTGCTCATGGCGTCACTTCGGACGCCGGTCTCGCTATCGGCCTATACCAGCGCGCGGCGGCGATGGGCGATCCCGAGGCGGCGGACCGGTTGTCCCGCCTACAGGCCGCGCTGCGGCGTTAGGACGTAGCCAGAACCAGCCGGCGTGGGTTGAAACGCAGCCACGCGACGGCCGAGGTTGCGATCAGAATCAGCCCGATCGACAGAAGGTTCAGCGGGAGCCAGCCGAGCCGGCTTTGCAGGAGCCCGGCCAGGAGGCTGCATATGGCGGTCGTGGCGAACACCAGGAAGTCGTTCAGCGCCTGCGCTTTGCCACGTTCGGCCGGCCGGTAGGTCGTGGTGACCAGCGTGGTCGCGCCGACGAACAGGAAGTTCCAGCCGACGCCGTTGAGCATCAGCGCGATCCGGAAGTTCCATTCGCTCATTCCCTCGATCCCCGCCGCGACTCCGGCGATTAACACCGCCGCGCCGACCAGCATGATGTTCAACACCCCAAACCGGGTAATGAGATTGCCCGTGAAAAACGCCGGCACGAACATGCCGAGGACATGGAGGAGAATAACCGAATGGGCCTCGGTCTGCGGCAGGCCGCAAGCGACGATCGCGAGGGGCGAGGCGCTCATGAGGAACGACATCGTGCCGAACGACATCATCCCGCCGAGCACGGCGACAATGAAGGTCGGTTGGGCCGCGATTTCGCGCAACGGGCGTGCAACCCCATCGGCCTTCGACGGGGCGGGGACCGGCGGGAAGCGGATGAAACTCATGACCATGAAGATGACGGCGTGCAGGCCGAACATCGCGACGTAGGTGGCGATATACAGCGGCTGCATTTGATCGTGGGTCACGCGGGCCAGGGTCGGGCCCAGGATGGCTGCGACCACGCCACCGGCGGTCACCCACGCGATGGCTTTGGGGCGGAGCGAGACGTCCACCAGCTCGACCGCCGCGAACCGATACATCTGTAGGTTGGCGACGGCGTAGCCCAGGATCAGCCCGCCCGCGCACATGACCAGGAACTGCCCGAAATAGAGGCCCAGCCCGCAGGTGGAGGCGCCGATCATCCCGAACACGGATCCGATCCGGAACCCGAAGCGCCGGCCCATGCGCTGCATCAGCAATGCCGCGGGGAACACCGACAGCATCACGCCCAGATGCTGCAAGGTCAGCGGCAATGTTGCCCAGTCGGCGATATGCAGAATGGTGGAGATCGACAGCACGGTGGAGGTGAACATCATCACGTTCACTGCCTGGCCCAACGCCTGACACGTCGCGAGCAGCAACAGATTACGCGCCATCGGGCGAGTCATAATGGGGCCTCCAGGGGCGTTTCCGGGCGGCATTTTGGCGGGGAATTCCCCTGGGACAAGCCGCGATGGCATAGATTTTCCGTCAATGCTGCCATGCACGGGCTTTGCGCGTTCCGCTTGTCTAGGGCACCATGGCGGCAAAGCAGGAGGATAGGCGCATGAAAATGCTCACCCAGCAGCAGGTCGATGCCTACAACCGCGACGGGTTTCTGTACCCGTTCGACGCATTGTCGGCCGACGAACTCGCGGAAAGCCGGGCGGGGTTGGAGCGGTTCGAGACCGACCTCGGCAACCCCATCGCCCAGGCGGAACTCAAATGGCGGTCGCACGCCTTCGCGCATTCGCCCTGGTTCGCCAACCTGGCGTTGCATCCCCGCATCCTGGACGCGGTCGAGGATGTTATCGGCCCGAACATCCTGATCTGGACCAGTACGTTTTTCATCAAGGAGCCGCACTCCCCGACCTTCGCTGCGTGGCACCAGGACGGTACCTATTTCGGGTTGGCGCCGCAAACCTCGATTACCGCCTGGGTGGCGCTGAGCGACGCCTCGCACGAGGCGGGCTGCATGGACGCGGTGTCGTTCAACGGCAATCCGCGCCAAATGCATCACGCCGCCAAGCGGCTGGA
>JAYTQP010000464.1:0-11273 GCA_043746675.1 Rhodospirillales bacterium
TCGAACCGATCTGGCGCATCGTCGATGGCAAGCGCGAGGAATACATCGCGCTCGCCGATCGCATCTGGGACAAGCCGGAAATCGCCTACGACGAATATCAATCGACCGCCGAACACACCGCCATGCTGCGCGCCGAAGGCTTCCGGGTGACCGAAAACGTCGCCGGCATCCCGACGGCGGTGATGGGCGAAGCCGGCGACGAAGGTCCGGTGATCGCCATTCTCGGCGAATACGACGCGCTGCCCGGCCTGAGCCAGGAAGCCGGCATCGCCGAACCCAAGCCGCTGCCAGGCAATGGCTTGGGCCATGGCTGCGGGCATAATCTGCTCGGCTCGGCATCCCTGCTCGCCGCCGCCGCGATAAAGGACTGGATGACCGAAAACGGCATCAAGGGCCGGGTGCGCTATTACGGCTGCCCCGCGGAAGAAGGCGGCGCTGCCAAGGCGTTCATGGTGCGTGAAGGCGCCTTTAAGGATGTCGATATCGCAATTTCCTGGCACCCTTCGGCGTTTTCCGGCGTCAATGATGCAATGTCCCTGGCCAACACGCGGATCGACTTCACCTTCCACGGCCGCGCCAGCCACGCCGCCGCCGCCCCGCATCTCGGCCGCTCCGCCCTCGATGCGGTCGAACTGATGAATGTCGGCGTGAATTATATGCGCGAACACATGCCGTCCGACGCTCGCATCCACTACGCCATGCTCGATGGCGGCGGGGTGGCGCCGAACGTGGTGCAGGCCCGCGCCAAGGTGCGCTACGCCATTCGCGCCCGCGAACTGCCGGAACTCTGGCCGCTGATCGAGCGGGTGAAGAAAGTCGCCGAGGGCGCCGCGCTGATGACCGAAACCCGCGTCGAAATGCAGGTGATCAGCGCCGTCTCCAACCTGCTCGCCAACACCCCGCTGGAAGAAGCCATGCACCGCGCCTTCCAGCATCTCGGCCCGCCGCCGTTCGACGACGCCGACCGCACCTACGCCAAGCAGATCCAGTCCACTTTGTCGCCGGAGGACATCACCTCCGCATTCCGCCGCATCGGCGCCAAGCCGAACCTCGATCTGCCGCTGTGCGACGCCATCGTGCCGCTGGACGCCAAGGGCGCGCCGATGATGGGCTCAACCGACGTGGGCGACGTCTCCTGGGTCGTCCCCACCGTCCAAGCCCGCGGCGCCACCTACGCCATCGGCACCCCCGGCCATTCCTGGCAACTGACCGCGCAGGGCAAATCCGGCATCGCCCACAAGGGCATGCTGCACGTCGCCAAGATCATGGCCGCAACCGCGGTGGAAGCGCTGAACAATCCCGACATCATCCACCAGGCCAAGGCCGACTATGCCGCCCGCACCGCCATCACCCCCTATGTCTGCCCGCTGCCGGACAATATCCAGCCACCGATCAAGCCGCGTGGGTGACAGCACTGCTTGCCTCGGCTAGCGTCCCGAAACCAAATTTCCGCCAGGAGCCACCAACATGAGCCTCACCAACGCCCCCGATCCCGCCGCCCGCGCGGCGATTGTCAAACAGGACCTCGAAAACGTCCTGCACCCGATCATGCAGCATCGCGCGCTGGAAAAATCGCAGATCGTGGTCGCCGGCGCCCAGGGCTCGACCATTCGCGACGCCGATGGCACCGAATATCTGGATGGCATGGCCGGGCTGTGGTGCGTCAATATCGGCTATGGCCGCACCGAACTGGCGCAGGTCGCGCACGACCAGATGCTGCAACTCTCCTACTTCCCGCACACCGCGATGAACGAGCCGGCGGCGAAGCTCGCCGAGCAGCTCAACGGCCTGATGGGGGGCGGCTACCATACCTACTTCGTTAATTCCGGTTCCGAAGCGAATGAGGCCGGCTTCAAGATCGCCCGGCAATATCACAAGCACGAATCGCCCGGCAGCTACCGCTACAAAGTAATCAGCCGGCACTACGGCTATCACGGCACCACCATGACCACGCTCGCCGCCGGCGGCATGGGCGACCGCAAGGCGAAGTTCGAGCCGATGGACGGCAACTTCATCCATGTGGCGCAACCCACCTGCTATCGCTGCCCGTTCAAGCTGGAATTCCCGACCTGCGAAATGGCCTGCGTGACCAACATCGAAAACACCGTGCAGGCGGAAGGCCCGGAATCGATCGGCGAGATCGTGGTCGAGCCGATCATGTCCGGCGTCGGCGTGGCGGTGCCGCCGGATGAATATCTGCCGGCGGTGGAAAAAATCTGCCGCGAATATGGCATTCTGCTGCATGTCGATGAAGTCATCAACGGCTTCGGCCGCACCGGCAAAATGTTCGGCCACCAGCATTACGGCGTCTCGCCGGATATCATCGCGGTGGCCAAGGGCATCACGTCGGGCTACATGCCGATGGCGGCGACGGTGGTAAAGAACGATGTGTTCAACAGCTTCCTCGGCGAAGTGGCCGATGGCCGGCAGGTGATGCAGGTCAATACCTGGGGCGGCCACGCCGTAGCGGCCGCGGTTGCGGTGCGCAACATCGAAATCCAGTTGGAAGAAAAACTGGCTGAACGCTCGGCCGAAATGGGCGCCTACCTGATGGACGGGCTGCGCACGTTGTTCCGCCACGGCACCGTCGGCGATGTGCGCGGCAAGGGCCTGCTGATCGGCATCGAGTTGGTCACCGACCGCGCCAGCAAAACCCAGTTGAGCGGACCGGACGTGGCGGCGGTGGTGGATTTCTGCAAGCAGGCCGGCGTCATCGTCGGCCGCGCCGGTGGCGGGCGGATGTACAGCAACACGCTCACCTTGTGCCCGCCGCTGGTGATCACCCGCGCCGAGTGCGACCGCATCGTCGAAACGCTCGATCGCGCATTGAAGGCCCTCGCCGCGCGCCAGGCCCGCTAAAGCCTTTATCACACCTGCGTCACCTGCCCCCGTGGGGCGGGTGACGCTAGTGGCGTGCGCGCTACACTGGCTACTTGAACGGAAGGAACTGCAATGGCGAAAGCGCCCGCATCCGATGCGATCATGGAATCCGGCCGGATGAAGCCGCTGCTGGCGCTGTCCAAGCGGGAGCCGGTGCAGGTCGCCATCGCGCTAACCAGCGACGGCGATGCGCTGATGCTGCTGGACAAGAAGGCCAAGCCGCGCAAGGTGCTGGCGATGCTGCGGGCGGATGCCGCCAAGGCCAAGCTGCAACTGAACGGCGCCAGCCTGCGCTTCGGCCGCGCCGAGGTCGATACCGACTACGATCCCGGCATGGTGCGCCTGTTCGTCAACAAGGAAGCGCCCGGCAATATGCGGATGAAGCTGGTCGAGTTGGTCAAGCGCATCCCATACCAGAAGGTCGAGATCAACGTCGACGCCGCATTAGAAGAAGAATCCGACGACGAAACGACCGCTGAGGAAACTGCTGCCGTCACGCCGGTCGCCGCCCCGGACAGCGAGGCAATGAAGCGCGCGCTGGCAGCGCTGGTCGGGCAGATCGATGCCGCGTCGGGCGCGGACACAAACCGTCGGGCAACCCTCGCCAAGCTCGCTGGGGACGCGAATGCCAGCATTAAGGCGGAAGATTTTCCGGCGGCGCAGGATTTCATCACGAAACTGGCGGCAGCGATCGGCACCCAAACCGCCAACGCGCCGGCACGGTCGGCCCCCACCGGGGCGGTCCAATACGCCAAATGTCGGCTGATCTGGCTCAGCACGCGCAAAAAGGTCGAGGCCGATATCGCCAAACTGTCCGATGCAGTGCGCGACGCCTTTGCCGATGAAGGCATCGGCGACGCCCTCGGCGGCCTGTTCCGCAGCAAGGTGGCGCCCGTGATGAACGGCTTCGACGAAAGCCTGGCGGATACCTTGGATGCCGCGATCAACCAGACCGATCCGGCCAAGCACGCCGTGCTGGTGGACGAGGCGCGGCAGATCATCGGCCGCTATCAAAGCTTCCTCGCCTCGGAAGCGCTGATCGCCAAGCTGGATGAAAACACCTTGATGCCGATGGCGATCGCCAAGACCATGTCGGCAACCTTGCAGGCACTGTCAGCCTCGATCCGCTAGCCCCTGGAGTACGGCCCATGTCGCAAACGTTGCAACCGGTTGAAAAAAAGAAGTCCTCGGGGGAAAAACAGTCGGCCGAAACTTTGCTGGCCTCGGTCGGCGTCGATGTCAGTCAGGTGAGGCAGACCACCACCCCGCCCACCATTACGCCCCCGGTGATCCCGCTCACCGCCCGAACGCTCGCCTGGAAGGATCCGGCGCGGGTCTGGTACGTCGGCGATAGTATTGTCCCGGCCGACATTGTCACCATCAGCGGCGGCGACCTGAACGTCGTCCTGGCAACCCCATCCGCCGCTTTGTTGAGCGCGGCCGCCACCGGGATCGCGCTGAAAATCACTGCGGCGGAAAAAGGCGGCTTCGGCGCGGCCGAGCTGGCCACCACGATCGACGTTGTCAAGCGCACCGGCACGATCACCTGGGCCGACCCGCCGCCGATGCTGATCAACACCAAACTATCCGCCACCCAACTGAACGCCAAGGTAACGCCGGATACGTTGCCGCGCACCTACGATCCGGCCAGCGGCAAAACCATGGCGACCGCCGGCGTAACCACTCTGTCGGTCAGTTCGCCGGGCGATGCCGGCACGCTGCCGATCGCCACGGTTTCGGTAACCCTCACGGTTGCCGCCAGCAAAACCAGCCTGGCGCAAGCCTTCGGCACGGTGGAAATGAAAACCGGCCGCGCCTTCATCGATCCGCCCGGCGGTTCGATCGCCGAGGAAATGGTCGGCAAATGGGATCTCGACACAGACGGCTTGAAAACGCTCGGCAAGAAGATCGCTGAAAAAATCAAGGATTTGACCGAAGACGAGCTGAAAAAATACATGCAGGATTTGAAGTCCGACCCGAAATTTCAGGACTTCACCCAGATTACCAGGGGCGCCAAGGGCGGGCTGTCGGACTACCCGAACGATATATTGCGCTTCACCAACGGCTTGCAGGTTCGCTACAAGCCGAAGGGCGATCAGCGCAATCAAGGCACGCCGATGTTCTGCGTCGAAGTGCGCACCAGCGAGGATCTGACCGAAAAACAGGATGGCGCGGCCTTCAAAGTAATGCCTGATGGCGGGCGCGGCGCCAAGGGTCACACCACCACCAAAATCCCGGACTGGATCACCGCCGTCACCGACCCCACCGAGCGGGCGGATTTAGAGAAAGTATTTATGGATTCCGCCTGCGCGACAACCCATCTGAAGTGCAAGCCGAAGCAGCCACAGGTGATCACCTGGAACCATCCGGCCGAAGTGCCGCTCGGCACCAAGCTGGCGGCGGCCAGCGCGATGGGCAATGCGGTCTGCACCTACCAGAAGGGCACCGCGAAAATCACCGTCGGCGCGGTGCTGGCCAGCGGCGACAACCAGACCATCCAGGTCACCACCCCGGCAACCGACCGCTACCTGCCCGGCGATCAGAGCTTCCCGATCAGCGTCAAAAAGCCGGCGCAGGCAGTAACCTGGAACGGTGACATATCGATCACCTTCGATACCAAACTCACCAAAGCGCATTTATGCGCGGTCTGCCCAACCGCCGGCGTGCTGACCTACACCGCCACCGGCGGCAAAATTCTGTCCGCCGGCGATGTCGCCGGCGCGATGCTTGCGGCCGGCGCCAACGTAATAACCGTCATCGCCGGCGAAACCCCAACCTTGGCGGCCAGCCCGCCGGTGACAGCAACCTTCACGCTCACCAAGCGGGCGCAGGAAATCACCTGGGACCCGCCGGAGCAGATCGAGGCTGGAACGAAATGGAGCGTGGTGCTGAACGCAACCTATTTCGGCCAGGACGACGCCGATAACGGGCCTACCTACGTATCTTACGGCGCCCCCCAAGACCTCGATCCGGACGAGGCGCCGAGCGTCGGCACCTACGAAGTGAACTTGTTCGTCAACGATGCGGACTGGTACGAGGACGCCGACGACATGAAAGAAATAACCGTCATCCCGGCGAAGAAGCCCGTTGCCAAAGAAAAAACCGTCGCCCCGACCAAGAAGGCCACTGGCAAGACGCCGCAGACAAAGGGGAGGAAATAATCCGATGCCCACTTCGGTCGATGATCTGCTGCCGCAGGAAATGCTCACCTTCTTTCCCCGCCTCGGGGTGTTCGATCTCGACGCGGTTCGCGCCGCGTTCGCGAAGATCGGCTTCCCCTTTCAGGACGACGGCGACCCCAACCGTTACGGTTTCACCGTCACCGCGCAATCCCGCGACAACATGCAGGCGGCCCGCCGCGCCGATCCGGCCGGCACATTTCCGATGATCCTGCTGGTCGATCTCGCCCCGGACAAAATCACCGTCAGCCCGGTCAGCTACAGCGACGGGCAAGCGGCATTGTCGCGCCAGGTGCTGGAATGGCTGACAGCGACCTACGATTGCTTCATCGAAAACGAGCTCGGCGCGGATATAAGCTAGATCATCATCCGTTCAAATGGCCTCATTTGAACGGATGATGATGACCGGTAAAACACTATAGCTAGAGCGCGTCCACCGCTTCAATACGAACGGATCGCGCTCTAGTCGTAAGAATCTGACGGAAGGAACCGCCACGTTCTTACGACTAGCCCGCATTTCTCACAGGCGCCAGCGACGAACAAGGCTGATGCGGACAAGACCAAGCAAGCATGCGCGCTCCCTGTGAGAAATGCGGGTTAAGGTCGTCGATGCGGTCCTTGGGCGCGGATCGTTCAGGTCGGCGACGGAAGTTGTTGTTGAATTGCCGAAAAGGGACAAAAAGCGCTTCTATCAACCCCTCCCGGCCGGAAGCAGCGCGTTCAGGAGCCGATTGGGGAAGCGCCGCTTCTGCACGATCGCGTAAAACGTCTCCGTGACCTCCGGTATACGGCAGTATTCAACGAGAACGCCCATGTCCAGTTCATCGCGGACGACGATCCGAGGCACGAGGGTCACGCCTTCTCGCTCGCGCGCTAGCAATCGCAGCATCGCCATATCATCGACTTCGGCCAGAATAATGGGTCTGATCCCAGCCAACTCAAGCACGCGATCGAACGCGACGCGGATGTCGCTATCCAGGCTGGGCAGCAGAATCGGTTCCGACCGGAGATCGTCCGGAAACTTGAACGTGCGGTGCGTGAGGCGGGGATGTCCGACCAAACTGACAGGCTGTTCATCGATCAAATGATTGCGCAATGAAGATCGTGCGTCGCGCGGCGCGGCGCTGTTGGCCAGGACCACGTCGATGGCGTGGGCTTCCAATTGCGCAAGCAGATCGCGAATGTTGCCTGAGCGAACGATCAGTTCGACATCCGATCGGCCGACCAAGGGCCGAAGGAATTCGAGCTGGAAATTGCGCGACAGCGTCGTTAGCGCGCCGACACGAAGAACCTGGCGGCTGCCCGAGGGCCGCCCACGCAGGGTGCTCATCAGTTCATCTCCGGCCTTGAACACGGTGTCGGCATAGTCGAGCGCGATCTGACCGGCTTCCGTCAGAATAAGCTTCCTGCCGACACGCGCGAACAGCAGATGGCCCATCTGATGCTCAAGTTTCTGAATTTGCACAGAAAGAGCCGATTGGGACAGGTTCATTTGCTCTGCCGCCCGCGTCAGGCTGCCCGCGTGCGCCACCACCCAGAAATACCGCAGGTGATTGTAATTCAGGTCTCTCATATCGTTCTATTAAAACGAACGACTTGGCGCGAACAATGAATTTTTTTCACCTTTTACGATCCGCTATGAAAATTCTCGAACAGCTTTTCGATTTCAAGGATCGTCTCATGCCGCTATTTCTTGCGCCGCTGTCGGCGCCCGTGCTGCTCCTCCTCGCCGGAGCGATCGGTTTCCTGGATCATGGTCAGCGGCCGAAGCTGGCCCCCGTACTGGCCGAAGTCGCCGCGCTGCTCGCGTTGCTCGTGGCGATTTTATCCGCAGGAGACGCGATCTTTCTTGGTGCTGGCGACAGTCCCGTCGTCGGTTTTCACGGCGTCGGTCTGGCTGTCCGGCTCGACGCGGTCAGCGCAACGATGTTGCTTCTGGTCACTTTCGTCGGCTGGATCGTCGTCCGCTACGCGCGAACCTACCTGGACGGGGAGGCCCGCCAGGGTGCGTTCACTGGGTGGCTTTGCCTAACCCTGGCGTCGGTGCTGCTGCTGGTGACCGCCGGCACTTTATTCCAGCTCGTGGTCGCCTGGATCGCTACCAGCCTCTTTCTGCAGCGGCTGCTTTTGTTCTACCCCCAGCGGATCGCCGCGCAGCGCGCGGCGCGAAAGAAGTTCATCACCGCGCGGCTTGGCGATGTCGCGCTCCTCGCCGGCGCTGCATTTCTGATCGCCGCCTATGGCACGTCTGAGATCGGGACAATCCTTGCCGCCGCGCGATCAGGGTCGAGCGGGGGGCTTGCAATCGGCGCCGCCGGCCTGCTGGCGATCGCCGCAGTGCTCAAGTCGGCCCAGTTTCCCGTCCATGGCTGGCTCACCGAGGTGATGGAGACGCCAACGCCGGTATCGGCGCTGCTCCACGCCGGCGTGATCAATGCCGGCGGCTTCCTGCTGATCCGCTTTGCCGACGTGATGTTGCCGGCGCCGGGTGTCCTGGCCGCGCTGGTCATGATCGGCGGGTTTACCGCTCTGTTCGCCAGTTTGGTCATGCTGACCCAGCCAGCGGTAAAGACGTCGCTCGCTTGGTCCACCGTGGCCCAGATGGGGTTCATGATCTTCGAGTGCGGCCTGGCACTTTTCCCGCTGGCGCTGCTGCACATCGTGGCCCACTCGCTCTATAAGGCGCATTCCTTTCTCGCCTCCGGTGGCGCTGTGGAGAGGGTGGCTGCGATCCGCCGGCCCGGTCCTGTTGCCGTACCGAAGGCTGGCGCCGTTGCGCGCGCCTTCCTGTCCGCGCTCGGCATATACGGTCTTGTTGGGGCTTGCTTCGGCTTCGAGCACAAGTCGCCGCAGGCGACCGCGCTTGGCGCCATTCTGATCTTCGGCGTCGCCTACATGCTGGCGCAAGGGTTCGCCGACGCGGCGCCGAGGGCGCTGACCCGGCGCACGACCGTCTACGCCGTGGCGACCTCGGTCAGCCACTTCGCCCTTCAGTTGGCGGCGACCTGGATCACCGCGAACGTCTTGCCAGCCCCACCGCCCCCTGGTCCGCTCGAATGGGCGCTGATCGCACTGGCGGTCGTAAGTTTTGGCCTCGTCGCCGTCGTGCAAGCCATGTTTCCCCTCTGGGCATCGCACCCCGCGGCCGCTGGCCTGCGCGTGCATCTTTCGAACGGATTCTACGCCAATGCAGTCTTCGACCGGCTGATCGGCGCCTGGTCCATCCGCAGCCCATCCTAATCCGCCAGGAAGAACAAGCATGACCAACGAAATCCTCTCAACCTGGCCCACCCCAGAAGCGTTAACTGTCGCCACGGAGCGCGCAGCCCGCGCGATTCCGCCCGCATGGCCGCTGGCTTCGAGCGTCGCGGTCAATCCGTTTCTTGGGCAAACTGATGAGCCCCTCGCCAAGGTCGGCGCTCTGCTTGCAAGGGTCGCCGGCGTCCGCGTCACCATGCCCCGGAGCTGGTATGCCGGCAAAATCGCAACCGGAGCGATCTGCGACGCCGACCTCGCCGCAGCTCTGGCAAACGCCCCGGCAGGGCCGAGACCAGACGATGTCTCAGCAATAAAGGCCGCAGCCAGGGTCGAAGCGCCGCCGCCAGAAGCCCTTCCGACGATCGCCGACCTCGCCGCGCGCGCATCGGGCATCGATTGGCCAGGAATTATCGCCGAACGATTCGGAGCCTGGGCCGCTGGCTATTTCGACGAAGGACAGGCGCTGTGGGCCGCACCGAAAGGAACGAGCGCATATGCTGCCTGGCGGGCGATTGCCAGCCATGACATTACGCCCGAAATCGTCGGATTGCGCGACTTTGCGCTGCACGTATCGGAGGCTCCGGAAACTGCTTTGGCGGCAGTCGAACGCGTCGTTGTTCGGCTCGGCCTCGCCACGGATGCCGTCGAAACCTACTTCCATCAGATTCTCATAACGCTTGGCGGCTGGGCGCACTATGCCCGCTACAAGCTTTGGCAGGCCGAACTCGCTGGCGGCGCGGATGCGACGATCATCGATTTCCTGGCGATCCGGCTGATTTGGGAAGAAACGCTCTTTCTGCGCTACGGCGCCAAGATCGCCGGCGCCTGGGCGAACGTGCGGCTGGCGCACGCCGCACCTGTCGAGCCGACACCCGATCTCGCCGTTGACGCCATATTGCAGGAGGCTGCCGAGCGTTCCGCGCAGCGGGCGTTGGCGCAGACGCTGGCGAAACATTCGGTGCAAGTTTTTAATGACCGGCCCGCGCTCCAAGCCGCATTTTGCATCGATGTTCGTTCCGAGGTTTTCCGCCGGGCGCTCGAAAGCCTCGACCCCAGAATCCAGACGATAGGCTTTGCGGGCTTTTTCGGCCTGACCACATCGCACCGGCGGTTCGCCTCGGACGTCGCGGAAAGGCGGCTGCCAGTCCTTATTAATCCCGCACTCAGGTCGTGCTCCGGCGGTCCCGACATCCGCGCGAAAGATCAGTCCACCCGTTTCAAGGCGCGCGCAAAGCGTGCCTGGGGACGGTTCAAGCTCGCTGCTGTCTCCTCCTTCGCCTTCGTGGAGGCGACTGGCCCCATCTATGTGGGAAAGCTCCTGACGGACGCCTTGGGACTGCATCGCGCACAACCACCGGGTGATCCGCCGCCTCGCCTCGATCCCGCGCTCGATCTGGCGGCTCGGGTAAATTCCGCCGAGACCGTGCTTCGGGCAATGTCGCTGACCGGTAATTTCGCGCGGCTCGTGCTGCTGGCGGGTCATGGCGCCAATGTCGTCAACAATCCTCATGCCAGCGCGCTGCATTGCGGTGCCTGCGGCGGGTATTCGGGCGAGGTCAACGCCCGGCTGCTGGCGTCGCTCCTGAATGATACGGCGGTAAGAGAGGGGCTTTCGCGCAATGGCGTCGAGATCCCGGACGACACGCTGTTCCTGGCGGCGCTGCACGACACCACAACCGACGGCGTGACCCTCTATGACAAGGATCATCCTTCATCTGCCCACACGATAGACCTCGAACAGACCAGGACCTGGCTCGCATCGGCGGGCAAGATCGCCCGGACCGAGCGCGCGATCCGTTTGCCCCACGCCGGACGCGAAACCGCCATTCACAGAAGGAGCCGCGACTGGTCCGAGACCAGGCCCGAATGGGCGCTCGCCGGATGTCAGGCCTTCATCGCTGCTCCGCGCCGGCGCACCGTCGGCAAGAGCCTGGAGGGGCGCGCCTTCCTGCATGA